>NZ_VFWS01000010.1:0-93218 GCF_006443065.1 Mesorhizobium sp. B1-1-5
TGCGCGCGACTACGCGGCGCTGATCGAGGCGCAGGCGAGCGGGCGCGTGCAATATGCGATCTATTCCGCTCTCGCCTATGCCACGGCCTCGGAACGCTGCGGCTGTGTCGAGCCTCTGGTGGCGCCGGTCGATGCGGACGGCGCCGTCGGCATCCGTTCCGTCCTTGTGACGCGCGACGGCCGGCTTCCGGACCTTGCCGCCATGGCTTCGCACCGGATCGCGATAGCGCCGGCCGAAAATTTCGGCGGCGCGCTGCTGCCGCTGGCGGCGCTGCCGGCCGAAGGCGTCAACATCACGCGGGATTCGCCCTTTCTGGCGCGCGCCGCTTCAGCCACTGCGGCCGAGACGATGCTCGTCGGCAGCGAAGCGGACGCCATGTTCGGCTGGGAACCGGCCGATACCGGCGGCCGGTCCAGCCGTTCCGAGGGCACCGTCGCGCGGCTGGAGGCTGCCGGCGTCCCCGAGGCGTCGCTTCGGGTGTTGTGGACCTCGGGCCTCTTGCGCTTCGGCCCGCACGCCGTCCGCAATGATCTCGATCCCGAGGCAAAGCGCCGGCTGACGGTCTTCCTGACCAATCTCAGGTCCCAGACGCCCGACATATACGACCTGCTGGAGGCGGCGCATTCCGGTGGCTTTGTGCCGGCGGCGTCCAAGGATTACGCTATGGCCACGGCCATTGTGCGGCACGCATCCGACGGCCGGGACTGACCGTCAGCAATCGCTGCAGGGGATCTTTGGGCTCCTGCGAGGCCGGAGATAATAGGTCTCGCTCATCTTTATGTGGCTAAAGGTCGACAACAATCCAAGCGCCTTCTGCTGGTTGTTGTTCTCGCTCCAGGCGATGACGGGCACATAGCCGAGGTCGCTTTCCACGCGGACCAGGAAAGTGTTGCGGATTATCAGCGTCGAGGGGACGGTCGTGGTGTCGCCGGGATTGGCATCGACGCTGTAGGTGTTGCCCACCAGCTTGCGCGACCACGCCACCCTCACTGTCGGCGACGCCTCGTCGGATATCTGTATGCCGGTGATGATGATCGTCGGATCCGAGCGATTGTAGGGCCGAAGCGTCGATATGCCGATCTTCATCATTGCATCGAGGTTAGCCTTCACGACGGCCTGCTGCTGCGTGACGAGGTCCGCGACCATGCTGCCGATGCGGCTGACCTTCTTGCCGGTCTCGATGGCCTGCGAGGCCTCCATCGTTATGAAGTACATGATCAGGAGCACCGGCACGATGAACGCGAACTCGATCGCCGCGACGCCGCGGCGATCGCGGCAAAACCGCGCCACCTTCGCCGAAATCCCCCGGAGTGCCCCCGCACTATGCATATCGTCCTCCACGCCGCGGCTTAGCCGTCGAGCAGTCTCAATTGTCGTCGAACGGTTCGTTCTGCCAGGTCACCGATGCGAAATGCAGCGTTTTCTTGTCCTTCAGATTTGCCATCGACTGGGCCAGGAAATCGGTCATCACCGGCCATTTGTAGAACACGCGCAGCATGTTGATGGTCTCTGCCAATCCGGGCGAGACGGTTGGGGTCGTCGAGTTCGTCCCCTGTGTAAGCACGATATCTCCATCCACGATCTTGAAGCCCGCCGTGGCGGCGTCGGCGAAACTCGGATATTCGCGCAAATCGACCAGCAATCCCGGGCAGTCCTTGGCCACCATGATCTCAAGTCTGCTGCAGATCAGCTGCTTGATCGAGGCTTCTGTGACGTTCGACTGCTGCAACTGCCCGGTCCGCAGCTGGCGGGCGACATCGTCGGTGACGTTGGCCATCACCTCCTGGCCTGCGAACGAAATGCAGCTCTCGAGGATGGCGAAGACGAGAAGCGCGAACGGGATGGCCAGCATCGCGAATTCCATCGCCGTGCTGCCGCGCCTGTCGCTGAAGAAGCCGGGGCGGACTCGGACCCGCGCCTTGTTGTCCATGCCGTTGCCGGATGTGGCATCCTTGCTCATATTGCGTTCCTGCCGATCCCCTTTGCGGTACCGGCGGCAAGGTTAGCGATAACCCATTGAGTTCCGGTTTTGATGATCGTTAAATTCGTCGGGCACGCTTTAAGCTGTCTTTAATGCCCATAGGTTCGCCCTCGCAGGGCTCAGTGCCCGGCGCTCATTTCGGCTTCGGAAGTTTTCTCGGCCTCGCTCTTGAAGGCGCTCTCGCAATAGGGCGTGCAGGACATGGTCTGGACGTCGGCGCGTCGGTAGATGCGCACCGAGGAGGCGGCTTGTCGCACGACGGTCACCTGTTCGTCGATGATCGGGCTGCCTTCCGAATCGAGCACGACCAGATTGGTGACGCCGAAGCCCTTACCGGTGAGAACGATGGTCGAGGCGTCCTGCACGGAGGCGTCGGCGATTGCCGGATTGCCGATGACGACCGTATCGGCCCCGCGTGACAATTTGACGATCTTGGCCTGGTTCATGGTGACTTCTATGCCGGCGCCGGCCCTGGCCGGCATGACCAAGGCGGCAGTTGCCAGCAGCGCGGCGACTGGAAATAGCGATCTCGACAACGTCATTGAAGCGCTCCGGCAGGCAGATTCTTCAACGGAACATGAACGAGATTGGTGAACCAACGGTTAAGCCGGGCCCGCCATGATTAAAGACCGGCTCGCCTGGTGCGTCATTCGTCGATGGTGCTTACTGTTTTAGGAATATTGCACAAGCGCCGGTTTCCAGGGATCCGGGCCGGCTGGCGATGTTTAGGCCACGGTTAACCACACAGTGCGTTCGTCACCGGAAAGGAATCGGTAAGGCTGTTTATTAAGCCGATCGAAACGGCTTCTCCCTAGATTTGCAGCATCCGATCAACCCGGAAGAGAAGTTGACGGAAGTGCTGTAACACGTGGAGTAGGAGCTCTCGAATGTCTAATCTTATCGCACGTTTCGTGAAGGACGAATCCGGCGCGACCGCCATCGAATACGGTCTGATCGCCGCTCTCATCGCGCTTGCCATCATGGTTGGCGCTACCCAGCTCGGCGGCGCGCTGAACGCCAAGTTCGCCAACATCGCCGCTACCCTCAACGGCGCCACGGCTCCGTAATAAGGCTGCGTACTGCGCCTTTTGGGCAGAAGGAAAAGGGCCGCCAGCTGGTGGCCCTTTTTTCATGCAGTCGGCCGATTTTGATCGTCCGGCCTCATCGATCGTTAATCCAGCGCGCCTAGGATGCCGCTGAAAACATGCCACAGGCACGCCGCATCCATGCTTGAAGCCGTGATCTTCGTCGTCTTTCCTTTCTGCATGCTGTTCGCTGCGATCTCGGACACGCTGTCGATGACGATCGCCAACCGCGTTCCCGTGCTGTTGGTGGCGACATTCGCGCTTGTTGCGCCGCTCGCCGGCATGGACTGGGCAACCTATGGCTGGCACTTCGCCGCCGGCGCCCTTGTGCTTGCCACGACCTTCGGCCTTTTTGCGCTCGGCGGCATGGGCGGCGGCGACGCCAAGCTTCTGGCCGCGACCGCTCTGTGGATGGGCCTCAACATCAACCTGATCGGCTATCTGGTGACGTCGGCTTTCATCGGCGGCCTGCTTACCCTCGCAATCCTTGCCTACCGGAAATCGCCGCTCGTCACGTACACCGGCCACAGCCGATTTCTGCGCCATTTCGCGGATGAGAGCGCTGGCATCCCATATGGCATCGCGCTTGGCGCGGGTGGACTGATCACTTTCCCGGATTCGCCGCTGATGGTCTGGGCGCTGGAGAGGCTCACGACATAGGCCCGGCGATCTCGATGTCGGCGGTCCCCAGGCGGCCGCCTTTCATCAGATCGGAAGGCGGCCCCGGCCGCTTTTTCTGTTAACGGCGGGCCGTTCAATCCAATTTGAGTAAACCTTAAATTAATCACGATCGTAAGCATTACATTAACCTTGTTTTGACGATTGCAGCTGCAAAGTCCGGCCTGGCGAGGTGGTTTGCCATGAGGCGAAGGGTTTCGGACGAATGCCAGCATCCCGATTGATTATTCTGGGCGTGGCTGCGGTCGCGGCGGGTGGCGCGGGCTACGTGGCGAAGAACATGGTCGTCGCGCCGCCGCCTCAGGTCATTGTCGATGCGCCCAAGCAGCCGGCGATCGCATTGCAGGATGTGCTGGTGCTTTCCGGTGACGTGTCGATGGGCAGCCAGCTCGGCACCAACATCGGCTGGGAAGAATGGCCGGCCGATGGCGTCAACGCCAATTTCATCACGCGCGCCGCCGAGCCTGACGCGATCGAAAAGCTCAAGGGCTCGGTCGCCCGCGTTGCCATGTATACCGGCGAGCCGTTGCGGCGCTCCAAGCTGGTCGGCGAGGGGCAGAGCTTCATGTCGTCGATCCTGCCTTCCGGCATGCGCGCCGTCGCGACCGCGATATCGGCCGATACGTCCGCGGGCGGCTTCATCCTGCCCAACGACTTCGTCGACGTCATCATGACGCGCCGCGCCGACACCGGCAACGGCGGCAGCGGCTTCAACACGGAGACGATCCTCAAGAACATCCGCGTGCTGGCCATCGACCAGACCATCCAGGAAGACGAGGAAGGCAAGAAGACCAGGGTCGGCCAGACCGCGACGCTGGAGCTGACGCCGCAGCAGGCGGAGATCATCACAGTGGCGCAGCAGATGGCCGACCGCCTGACGCTGGCGCTGCGCCCGATAACCGACATCCATGAAAAGACGACGGACGAAGCCGACTATCTGGTCAACGGCAACGGCCGACGCGGAACCGTGCGGCTGATTAAGTCCGGCGAGGTTTCCGAGGTGGGAGCAAGGAAATGAGGCTGAACGGTAAACTGCTGCCCTTCCTGGCCGCCGCGGCGATCGGTTTTTTCGTGCTCGGCACCGGCGCCCCGGGGCTGGTCGAAGCCAAAGCCGCGGGAGCCGGCGTGTCGGCTTCCGTCGCCACGCAGCGCGTCAAGCTTGGCCTCAACAAATCCGTGGTCATCGACTTGCCGAGCGACGCCTATGATATCCTCGTCGCCAATCCGGCGGTTGCCGATGCCGTGACGCGCACCGCGCGGCGCATCTACCTGTTCGGCAAGGCGGTCGGCGAGACCAACATTTTCGTCTTCGGCCCCAATGGCGAGCAGATCGTCAGCCTGGATCTGGCCGTCGAGCGCGACGTCGCAGGGCTGGAAGACTATCTCAAGCGCTTCATCCCATCCTCGCAGATCAACGTCGAGCTTCTCAATGATAACGTCGTCCTGACGGGCATGGTCGACACGCCCCTCGATGCCAAGCGGGCCGTCGACCTTGCAACCATCTTCGTGTCCGGCGGCGAAGCGACGACGGGTCAATATTCGCAGACCGCCGCCGGCGGCTCGGTCAATGGCGGCGTCGACATCAACAACCCCGACCAGGAGCGCCGGACCTCCAAGATCGTCAACCTCTTGCAGATCATCGGCGACGACCAGGTGACGCTCAAGGTGACCGTCGCCGAAGTCAGCCGCTCGGTGATGAAGCAGCTCGGCGTCAACATGGTTGGCCGGGGTGGCAGCAATGGCATCAGCTATGGTGCGATCAGCGATACTTTCCCGGGTCTGGGCAAGCCACTGTCCTCCTCAGGCTTGAGCTTCGCCACTTCATCATTGCAAGGCACCATCAACGCCATGGAGCAGTCTGGTGCCATGAAGACACTGGCGGAGCCAACGTTAACGGCGGTCTCCGGGGAGAAGGCGACGTTCAAGGTCGGCGGCGAATACAATATAGTGACCTCCGTCACCAGCAACAAATCGACAGACAATCAGAATGCCGACAGAACCTGGACGTCATCGAAGGTCGACTATGGCATCGGACTGGAATTCCAGCCGGTGGTCCTGTCGGCTGGCCGTATCAGCCTGAAAGTGAGAACTGCGGTGTCAGAGCCGACGACGGAAGGCTCCGTTGCATTTGGCGATACCAACATCATATCGCTGCGCAAGCGCTTGGCGGATACGACCGTGGAGCTGCCTTCCGGGGGATCGATGATGATCGCCGGACTTGTTCGTGACGATGTGCGCCAGGCCCTCAACGGCATGCCTGGCCTGACAAAGATACCGGTCCTCGGCGCTCTGTTTCGTAGCCGTGACTTCGTGCGCAACGAAAGCGAGCTCGTCATCATCATCACGCCTTACCTAGTCAAGCCTGTGGCACGCAACGATCTGGCGAAGCCTGATGACAATTTCAATCCTGCGAGCGACGGCGCCGGCATGTTCCTCGGCCGCGTCAACCGCGTCTACGGCACCATGCAGACCGACAGGCCAGCCGGCCGCTACCACGGCGTCGTGGGCTTCATCTACAAATGAGTGGGAATGCGGATATGTCCAAGTCAGCATCGAAGGTCATGACGGTCCGGACAGCATCCGGTATCGCAAGGATCCGTCGGCAGGTGGTCCCGGCATTGGCGGTCATGCTTGCCGCGTCGCTCGCAGGTTGCGCCAACCGCGACAGCGTAACCGTCGGGTCGATACCGGACGACTACCGCACGACTCATCCGATCGTCATTGCCGAGAAGAACCAGAAGATCGACCTGCCGGTCGGCGCCGGTGATCGCGGCATGACCGGTGCGCAGCGCGATACGCTGCTCGGTTTTCTCGACGGCTACGACAAGAGCGCCGCGCCGGCGCTGACGATCGCGATGCCGGCCGGGTCCGCCAATGAGCTTGCCGCCCGGGCCGCGGGTCGCGATTTTGCTAGGCTCGCCATGGCGGCAGGCGTCAAGCGCAACCGTATCGTCATGACATCCTATCAGTCGGCGGTGCCGGAGGCGTCAGCGCCGGTGCGCGTCGCCTTCGTCGCGGTGAGGGCCCAGACCGACAAATGCGGGCGTTGGCCCGAGGACATGCTGGAGACGTCGCAGAACAAGCACTACGCCGACTTCGGCTGCTCCTATCAGAACAATCTCGCAGCACAGCTGGCCAATCCCAATGATCTGATCGGGCCGCGCAAACAGTCCGACATAGATGCCGAAAATCGCGGCGCGGTGATCGACAAGTACCGCGAGAGGGGCATCTCGGACGAGTTCCTCGGCAATTCGGAAGTAACCTACTAAGCTGCGCCGGACGACGAAGAAAGCAGTCACGGAAAGAGCATGACGATGAGCAATCTTGCCTACGACACGCCCGCGGAAACCGGCGACCTTTCGCAGCAGGACATCGCCGCCATGCAGGCGCTGCGCCCCGTGCCGCGTATTTCGATCCAGGCCTTCTGCGAGACCGAGGGGGTCGCCAACCCCGTCGAGCGCGCCGGCGAGGATCGCCGGATGGCCAAGGCCCATCTCAAGGTCCATATGGGCGGCATCCCGACCGCGATCGAGTTCTACCAGTCCGCGCCGACACCGAACCTGATCCTGCTGGAATCGCGCAGCGAACCGCAGCAGCTGCTCGAACAGCTCGGCCAGCTCTCGGAATATTGTGATCCGTCCTCCAAGGTGGTGGTTATCGGCCACTACAACGATGTCGGGCTCTACCGCGAGCTGATCCGTTCGGGCATTTCCGAATATGTCATCGCGCCGGTCTCGATGACAGACATCGTCAGCGTCGTGTCGTCGATCTTCGTCGATCCGGATTCGGAGCCGATCGGCCGCTCGATCGCGTTCATCGGCGCCAAGGGCGGCGTCGGCTCCTCGACCATCGCTCACAATGTCGCCTGGGCGATGTCTTCCCTGTTCAAGTCCGAGGTCGTCATCGCCGATCTCGATCTCGCCTTCGGCACCGCCAACATCAATTTCGATCAGGATCCGGCGCAAGGCATCGCCGAGGCGGTGTTTTCACCGGAGCGGGTGGACGAGGTCTATCTTGACCGTCTGCTTGCGCAATGCGCCGAGCATCTGTCGTTGCTCGCAGCTCCCTCCACGCTCGAGCGCGTCTACGATTTCGACTCCGAGGCCTTCGCGCAGATCATAGAGACAGCGCAGCGCAGCGCGCCTCTGCTTGTCCTCGATGTCCCTCACGTCTGGAGCGGGTGGACCAAGAGCACGCTGATCAAGGCGGACGAGATCGTCATCACGGCCACGCCCGAGCTCGCAAATCTTCGCAACACCAAGAACATGGTGGACATGCTGAAGCGGCTGCGTCCGAACGATCCGCCGCCGAAGCTGATCATCAACCAGGCGGGAGTGCCGAAACGGCCCGAGATCGCGGCGTCCGATTTCGCCGAACCGCTCGGCATCACGCCGATGGCGGTGATCAACTTCGAACCGCTGCTGTTCGGCAATGCCGCCAACAACGGCCGCATGCTCTCCGAGATGGACGCCAAGAGCCCCGTCGTGACCACCATCAATGAAATAGCGCATGTGCTGACCGGACGCAGCGAAATCAAGACAAGGAAGAAAGCAGGCCTGGGCTCGATCCTCGGCAAGCTCTCGCGCAACAAGAAGTGACGCTGATTGAGCGGCATCGGGTAGTCGATCATGTTTGGTAAAAGAGGCAAAGACGACGGCAGCCGGGCAACGCCCGAATTCCGTCCGCCGGCATCCGCTCCCGCCGCCGCTCCAACCGGGACGATGACGGCCGAACGACCGGCCGCGCCGCCGTCCGGCACGCCGGCCACGCCGCCGGCGCGCCGGCCCGTCGAGGCGCCGCCCATGGCGCCGGAGCCGCCAAGACGGATCCAGCGCGAGCGCTCCGAGACCTATTACGACACCAAGAGCCAGGTTTTTTCCGCGCTCATCGACACAATCGACCTTTCGCAGCTCGCCAAGCTCGATCCCGAGAGCGCGCGCGAGGAAATCCGCGACATCGTCAACGACATCATCGCGATCAAGAATTTCGCGATGTCGATCTCCGAGCAGGAAGAACTGCTCGAGGACATCTGCAACGACGTTCTGGGTTATGGACCGCTGGAGCCGTTGCTTGCCCGCGACGACATAGCCGACATCATGGTCAATGGCTCCAAGAACGTCTACATCGAAGTCAATGGCAAGGTCGAACAGACCGGCGTCCGTTTCCGCGACAACCAGCAGCTGCTCAATATCTGCCAGCGCATCGTCAGCCAGGTTGGCCGCCGCGTCGACGAATCGAGCCCGATCTGCGACGCACGCCTGCCCGACGGCTCGCGCGTCAACGTCATCGCGCCGCCGCTGTCGATCGACGGCACCGCGCTCACCATCCGCAAGTTCAAGAAGGACAAGCTGACGCTGGACCAGCTGGTCAAGTTCGGCGCCATCTCGCCGCAAGGCGCGGAAATCCTCAAGATCATAGGCCGCGTCCGCTGCAACGTCGTCATCTCGGGCGGCACGGGCTCCGGCAAGACGACGCTGCTCAACTGTCTGACCAACTATATCGACCGCGAGGAGCGCGTCATCACTTGCGAGGATTCGGCGGAACTACAGCTGCAGCAGCCGCATGTGGTCCGTCTCGAAACCCGGCCGCCCAATCTGGAGGGCGAAGGCGAGGTGACCATGCGCGACCTGGTCAAGAACTGCCTGCGCATGCGGCCGGAGCGGATCATCGTCGGCGAAGTGCGCGGACCGGAGGTGTTCGACCTGCTGCAGGCGATGAATACCGGTCACGACGGCTCGATGGGGACGATCCACTCGAACAGCCCGCGCGAATGCCTCAATCGTATCGAATCGATGATTGCCATGGGCGGTTATTCCCTGCCGCAGCGGACGGTGCGCGAGATCGTCGTCGGCTCGATCGACGTGATCATCCAGGCGGCTCGCCTGCGCGACGGCTCACGCCGCATCACCCACATCACCGAGGTGGTCGGCATGGAAGGCGACGTCATCATCACCCAGGATCTTGTGCTCTACAACATCAAGGGTGAAGACGCCGGCGGCCGGCTGGTCGGCGAGCATGTGTCGACAGGCATCGGCCGTCCGCAATTCTGGGACCGCGCCCGCTATTATGGCGAGGAGCAGCGCCTCGCCAATGCGCTCGAGGCGATGGAGAAACGCGCTGACTGATGCATCTGGAGGTTGGAAGCAATTCCAGGAAAAGTGTGATGCGGTCGGGTTCGGCGACTTCGCCGTAACTTTCCGTCCGCAATTGCGTCAAGACAAAGAGACAGGGCATTTCGCCGTTTCCTTGGAACGGCGAAATGCCCTAGGGACCCCGGTCGATGTTCGGAATTGACACCACCGTACTGGCTTTCATCGTGCTTGCCGGCTTCAGCGCCGGCGCGGTGGCCTATGCTTTCCTGTTCACGCGCATCGACAACGAGAAGCAGGCTGGCAAGCGGCTTCAGACCATCAAGACAGCCGAAACGGACCGGTCGGTGGTGAAAGCGACGCGCGACCGCGCCGCGGAAGCGGTCAAGCGGCGAAAAAACGTTCAGGACACGCTGAAGCAGCTCGACGAGAAGCAGAAGACCAATGATCGCAACGTCAAGAAACCGCCGCTGAAGGTTCAGATCCGCCAAGCCGGCATGCAGGTTCCGATCGAGCGTTTCTATATCTATTCCGCTGTGTGCGGGATCATCCTGACGGCCGTTCTCTTTTTCCTCGGCGCGCCTCTATGGGCACTGCCCGGTGCCCTGCTGGTGGGCGGCCTCGGCCTGCCGCGCTGGTTCGTGTCGTTTCGTCGCACACGTCGCACCAAGGCTTTCCTGGAAGAATTTCCGAACGCGCTCGACATCATCGTGCGCGCGGTCAAGTCCGGCCTGCCGCTCAATGATGCGATCCGCCTGATCGCCAACGAATCGCCCGAACCGGTCCGGTCCGAATTCCGCCGCATCGTCGATTCCCAGCAGATGGGCATGTCGGTGCCCGACGCCGCCATGCGCATGCCCGAGACGATGCCGTGCAGTGAAGCCGGCTTCTTCGGCATCGTCATCCAGATTCAGTCGCAGGCCGGCGGCAACCTGTCCGAGGCGCTGGGCAACCTTTCGCGCGTCCTGCGCGACCGCAAGAAGATGAAGGCCAAGGTCCAGGCGCTGTCGATGGAAGCCAAGGCATCGGCCGTCATCATCGGCGCCTTGCCGTTCGTCGTCGCCTTCCTCGTCTATCTGTCGAGCCCGAACTACATCATGCCGCTGTTCACCACCAACGTCGGCAACCTGATCCTCGGCTGCTCGGGTGTGTGGATGTCGATCGGCATCCTGGTGATGCGCAAGATGATGAACTTCGAAGTGTAGGGGCGCGGATCCGGTGACAGAGCAGGTCGTCAAAACACTCACCGACCCTTCTTTTCTGATCGCGATGCTGGTCGGCATCGCCGTGTTCGCGACCGTCTTCACGCTCCTGCCGGCGTTCGGCGGCACGTCGCTCAAGTCGCGCATGAAAAGCGTGGCGCTCGAACGCGACAAAATGCGCGCCGAGCAGCGTGCGCGGCTGGCCAACGAGGCCGACCGCCGCCGCAAGGGCCTGCGCGAGGAACAGTCCATCGGCATGCGCAACATCGTCGACCGCCTGGATCTCAGGCGCGCGCTTGCCGATGAAAGCACGATCCAGAAGCTCAAGGTCGCGGGCTTCCGCGGCCAGAACCCGCTGACGCGCTTCCTCTTTTTCCGCCTGGTCCTGCCATTCGTCGGTTTTGCCTTGGCGGCCATCTATCTGTTCGTGCTTGGCGGCCTGCCGCAGCAGCCGGCCTTCATCAAGCTGTTCGTCTGTGTCGTTGTCGCCTATGGCGGCTTCTATGCGCCGATCCTCTACGTCAACAACCGCGCGACCAAGCGCAAGCAGTCGATCCAGCTGGCGTGGCCGGACGCGCTCGACCTGATGCTGATCTGCGTGGAATCCGGCATGTCGGTGGAAGCGGCCCTGCGTAGGGTTGCCGACGAGATCGGCACGCAGTCGGTGGCGCTTGCCGAGGAATTCGTGCTCACCAATGCGGAGCTGTCCTATCTGCAGGACCGCAAGAACGCCTACGAGAACCTGGCAAGCCGCACCGGCCTGGAATCGGTGAAGTCGGTGTCCCAGGCCCTGGTCCAGGCCGAACGCTACGGCACGCCGGTGGCGCACGCGTTACGCGTGCTCGCCTCGGAAAGCCGCGACATGCGCATGAACGCCGCCGAGAAGAAGGCCGCGGCACTTCCGCCGAAGCTTACCGTGCCGATGATCCTGTTCTTCCTGCCGGTTCTGTTCGCCATCATTCTGGGACCGGCCGGCATCCAGGTCAGCCAGCGCGGCATCTTCGGCGACCAGCACAGCTCCTCGAGCCAGTAAAGCAATTCCAGGAAAAGTGTCGAGCGGGTTTCCGTCCGGAATTGCGTAAAAACAAAGAGATAGGGCCGTTCGCTTCAAATCGAAAAGCCGCGCGGGATCCGCGCGGCTTTTTTGATTTCAACGGTGGTCGATTTGGCAATGCCGTCCGCGGTCAGTTCGTGGCGACCTTCGCCTTGTCCTTGTCCTGATCCTTCAATTGGCTCCAGGCGTTCTGCTGGGCAAGCATCTGGCGCAGATAGGCGACGTTGGCCTGCGCCTGTTCGGGCGACAGTTCCTGCGAGGCGATCTTCTCGGCTTCGTCGAAGCGGCCCTGCAGGCCGACGACCAGCGCGAGGTTCTGTCGCACCCTGCTGTCGGCGCCGGGCTGCTGCGCGGCGGAGCGCATATAGGTTTCCGCCGTGCGCAGGTCGCCTTCGAGCACATAGGACATGCCGAGATTGGACAGCACCGAAGGTTCGTTCGGCTTCAGTTCCAGCGCCTTGCGATAGTCTTGCCGCGCTTCGTCTTTCTGTCCCATCTGGTCGAGAATGGCCGCTTCCGCCGACACCAGCTTCCAGTCCGGATATTCGGGGGTCTGCGCGCGCCGCACGGCATCGAGGGCCGGTTCGAACTGGCCGTTGGCGGCAAGCGCCTTGCCATAGGCCGCAAGCACCTCGCGATCCTTGGGATAGGCGATCGCCAGCTTGCGCATCACCGCCAGCGACTGGTCGGCATCGCCGTCCATCTGCAGCGCCGCCGCGAAATTCATCGCGACGCGCTTGTCGCCCGGATTGCGGGCATAGGACTGGCCGAGCCTGGACGTGGCGGTACGCAATTCGCTGGACGACATCGTTTCCAGCGGCCTGCTGTCGGAGCGGGAGATGGAGCCAGTGGTGAACTTGCTGGTGCTGCCGCAACCTGCCACGCTAGCCGCCAGCGCCGCCATGAAAGCCGTGGTGATCAGACGCTTGGCTGTAAGGTTCAACGCTTCGGTCGGCATCGGCGCCCGGTCTCCATTCCTGTGCGGCCATTGGCTGGCCGTCTTCCCTCCGGCAGAAATATTCTGTTAACCCTAACGGACCGTTAAGAAGCGCCGACTCGAACGGTTCGGCCGGAGATCATCGCATGCCTGTCGAACTCGTTGAGCAGAAGCCGGAAGCCGCCTTGCCTGTCTATCTTGTGGCGAAGGACGCCCTTGAAGTCGCGGCACTGCCGCCCTCCGCCGTCGCCTGGGCAAGAGCCAACGGTTTTTCCGGCGAGGCAGGGCGCACGCTGGTCCTGCCGGGCGAGGGTGGCGAGCTTGCCGGCGCGCTGTTCGGGACAGGCGATGGCGAAAGCGTTCTTGCCCTCGGCGCGCTCGCAAGGGCGTTGCCGGAGGGCGACTGGCATTTCGCGTCGCGCCCGGCGCAACCCGATCTCGCGGCGCTCGCGCTTGTCCTCGGCGGCTATGTCTTTACTCGCTACGGCAAGAAGCCCGGCAAGGCTTTGCGCTTCGCGCTTCCGGAGGGCGCCGACGCGGCGCATGTCCGCAGTGTCGCCGACAGCGTGTTCCTGACACGCGACCTCGTCAACACGCCGACCAGCGACCTCGGTCCGGTCGAACTGGAAGAAGCCGCCCGAAAACTGGCGACCGCCCACGGCGCCGATATCTCGGTGATCCATGGCGACGACCTCCTGATGCGGAATTTCCCGATGATCCACGCCGTCGGCCGGGCCTCCACCGGCGCGCCGCGGCTGATCGACATGAGCTGGGGACGTAGCGACGCGCCGAAGGTGACGCTGGTCGGCAAGGGCGTCTGCTTCGACACCGGCGGCCTCGACATCAAGCCGTCGTCGGGCATGCTTTTGATGAAGAAGGACATGGGCGGCGCCGCCAACGTGCTGGGCCTCGCCGCCATGATCATGGCGGCGAGACTGAATGTCCGGCTGCGCGTGCTGATCCCTGCCGTCGAGAATTCGATCGCCGGCAATGCCTTCCGGCCCGGCGACGTGCTCAGGAGCCGCAAGGGCATCACAGTCGAGATCGGCAACACGGACGCCGAAGGCAGGCTGATCCTGGCCGACGCGCTGGCGCTGGCCGACGAGGAGCAGCCCGCTTTGCTGGTCGACATGGCGACGCTGACCGGAGCCGCCCGCGCCGCGCTGGGGCCCGATCTGCCGCCCTTCTACACCAACGACGAGACGCTTGCCGCCGACCTGGGCGCGGCGTCGGTCGCGGTCGAGGATCCACTGTGGCGCATGCCTTTGTGGCGACCCTACGATGCAAAGCTTTCCTCGAAGATCGCCGACATCAACAATGTGACGACGGACGGCTTTGCCGGATCGATCACCGCCGCGCTTTTCCTCAAGCGCTTCGTCGAGAAGACCGACAGCTGGGCGCATTTCGACATCTTCGCCTGGAACCCGGCCGACCGACCCTACGGCCTGACCGGCGGCGAAGCCCAAGGCATTCGTGCGCTGGAGCGGATAATTACGCAGCGATTTGTCTGAGCCGGAAGACCAAGCGGCAGATCGTCACTGAAACGGAACCGAAACAATTTGCCGGCATGCTTGGGCGATGTCGATCTCGATGCGCCCGAGCCAGGCCTTGCGACTGTGGCAGCAGGTGATGCTGGCCCAGGTGCGCGACGGCGAGCCCGATCTCACCATGCGCCAGACGGCTATCCTGTTCACCATCTATCTCGATCCGCCGCCCCATACGGTGCGCGGGCTGGCCGCCAAGCTCAACGTCACCAAACCGGTCATCACCCGGGCGCTGGACACGATGGGCGCGCTGAAGCTGGTCTCGCGCCACCGCGACGAGCTCGACAAGCGCAACGTGCTGATCCGGCGCACGGTGGAAGGCGCGCTCTTTGTCGAGCGCTTCGGCGATGGTATCGTCGCCAGGGCGCACGAACTGCCCATCTGACTCATTGCCCCCATCTGAGTTCATTGCTGATTTGACTGGATCATCGATTTTGACCGCCAGGGATGCCCGCCTTCATGCCTTCCGCTCCGACCTTGCCGATGCGAGGCTGAAGGGCGAGGTCGCCGCCGACCGCTTCGTCACCGGCCGCCCGGCGCGGATCACGGCGTCGGTCGCCGACCTGCGCAAGGCGCCGCGCCCCGACGCCGGCGTTAACACGCAGGCGCTGTTCGGCGACGACGTGCTCGTCTTCGAGGAGGCGGAAGGCTGGGCCTGGGTGCAGGCCGAGCGCGACGGCTATGTCGGCTATGTGGCCGACAATCTGCTTGGCGCGCGCGAACATGCGCCCACGCATATCGTTTCCGTGCCGCGCACCTTCCTTTATCCGGGCCCCGATTTGCGCTTCCCGATCAGCGGGCAGCTGTCGATGGGATCGACAGTGACGGCAACCGGCTCGGTCGAGACGCGCGGCACGAATTACGCGCTGCTGCCCTCCGGCCAGGCGATCATCGCCCGCCATTTGCGATCGATTGCCGAGCTGGCGGAGGACTACGTCACGGTCGCCGAGAGCTTCCTCGGCACGCCTTATCTCTGGGGCGGGGTCTCGGGCTTCGGCATCGACTGTTCCGGTCTCGTGCAACTGGCAATGCGCATGACGGGCAAGGATGTCCTGCGCGACTCCGATATGCAAGCGGCGTCGATCGGCACGCCGTTCGAGCCGGGTCCGGACTATTCAGGTCTCCGGCGCGGCGATCTCGTCTTCTGGAAAGGCCACGTCGCGATCATGACCGACGAAAGAGACATGATCCACGCCAACGGCCACACCATGCTGGTCTCGCGCGAAGGGCTGAAGGAAGCGGTCGACCGCATCGGCTATCTTTATGGCGGCCCGACGGGGTTTCGGAGGCCGTAGCGCCTTCACCTCTCCCCCTGTGGGAGAGGTCGGATTGCCCCGATTTGTCCTTCACAAATCGGATGGCAATCCGGGTGAGGGGTAGCTTGGCGTCAAGCTTCATCGTCGTCCCAAGCCCCCCGCGTCTCACTCCGCTGGAACACCCCTCATCCGTCTCGGCGCTAGCGCGCCGATCCACCTTCTCCCACAAGGGGAGAAGAAAAAGAGCGCTGATCCCCTTTTGTTCCGATTTTCCTTGGCGATTGCTTGCCGCCGCGCTACGTCTTGCGCGTGACCGAGCAGCCGCGCCTTGCCGAGCAGAATGCCGCCATCCTGCTGCCTGAGCCATTCGTCAGATGGTTCGGCGAGAAGGGCTGGTCGCCGCGCGTCCATCAACTCGAGCTGCTGGCGAAGGCTCAAAGCGGCCAGTCGGTGCTGCTGGTCGCGCCGACCGGCGCCGGCAAGACGCTGGCCGGCTTCCTGCCGTCGCTGACCGAGCTGGCCAACCGTCCGAAGCGAAAGCCGGGCGAAGCCCGCCGCGGCATCCACACACTCTACATCTCGCCGCTCAAGGCTTTGGCCGTCGACATCGAGCGCAATCTCGGCAAGCCGGTCGAGGAGATCGGCTTGCCTGTCACCATCGAGACGCGCACCGGCGACACGCCTTCGCACAAGCGCCAGCGGCAGAAACTGGCGCCGCCCGATATATTGCTGACCACGCCAGAACAGCTCGCTTTGCTGGTCGCTTCGAACGACGCCAAGCGCTTCTTCGAGGATCTGCGTTATGTCGTGCTCGACGAGCTCCATTCGCTGGTCACCTCGAAGCGCGGCCATCTTCTGGCGCTCGGCCTGGCGCGCTTGCGCGCTTTTGTCCCCGGGTTGCAGACCATAGGCCTGTCGGCCACGGTGGCCGAGCCCGACGAGTTGCGCCGCTGGCTGGTCAGCCAGGCTTCTCCAGGCGCCATGTCCGAGCTCATCGTCGTCACGGGCGGCGCGAAGCCCGAGATATCGATCCTCGACTCGGAAGAGCGGGTGCCCTGGGCCGGTCACTCCGCCCGCTACGCGACGCCTGAGATCTACCGGGAGATCAAGCGCCACAAGACCACGCTGCTGTTCGTCAACACCCGCAGCCAGGCCGAGCTGCTGTTCCAGGAGCTATGGCGCGTCAATGAAGACACTTTGCCGATAGCGCTCCATCACGGATCGCTGGATGTCGCCCAGCGCCGCCGCGTCGAGAAGGCGATGGGCGAAAACGCGTTGCGAGCCATCGTTGCCACCTCGACGCTCGATCTCGGCATCGACTGGGGCGATGTGGATCTGGTTGTGCATGTTGGTGCGCCGAAAGGAGCGAGCCGCCTGGCGCAGCGCATCGGTCGCGCCAACCACCGGATGGACGAGCCGTCGAAAGCGATCCTGATCCCAGCGAACCGCTTCGAGGTGCTGGAATGCCGGGCGGCGCTGGATGCCAATTATCTCGGCGCCCAGGACACGCCGCCGCTGGTCAATGGCGGGCTCGACGTGCTGGCCCAGCATGTGCTGGGCTACGCCTGCGGGGCGCCGTTCCATGCCGATACGCTGTTCGATGAAGTAAGGACGGCAGCGCCTTATGCCAGCCTGGACAGGCCGACATTCGACCGGGTCATCGACTTCGTCGCCACCGGCGGCTACGCGCTGAGAAATTATGAGCGCTATGCCCGCATCCGGCAGACCAAGGAAGGCTTGTGGCGGGTTTCAAATCCGGCCGTCGCCCAGCAATACAGGCTCAATGTCGGCACCATCATCGAAGTGCCGGCGCTCAACGTTCGTTACGTCCAGGCCGGCAGCAGAGGGGCGGCCTCGCGCGGCGGCAGGGTGCTGGGAAAGATCGAGGAAGCGTTTCTAGAGACTTTGACCCACGGCGATACCTTCATGTTCGGTGGCAAGATCTTGCGCTTCGAAGGCATTCGCGAGAACGAGTGCTTCGTCTCGAACGCACCGGGCAGCGATGCAAAGGTGCCCTATTATGGCGGCGGCAAATTCCCGCTTTCGACCTATCTCGCCGAGCAGGTGCGGGCCATGCTCGACGACCCGCAACGTTGGAAGAAACTGCCTGAGCAGGTCGCTGACTGGTTAAGATTTCAGGCGGACAAGTCCGTTTTGCCGAAACGCGACGACCTGCTGATCGAGACTTTTCCACGCGGCAACCGCTATTACCTCGTGGCCTATCCGTTTGAGGGCAGGCTTGCGCATCAGACACTCGGCATGCTGCTCACCCGCCGGCTGGATCGGGCGGGAGCCAAGCCGGTCGGCTTCGTCGCCACCGATTATGCGCTGGCCATCTGGTCGCTGGCAGACATGGGCTGGATGTTCAAGAACAGAAAACCGTCGCTGGCCACGCTGTTCGATCAAGACATGCTGGGCGATGACCTCGAAGCCTGGTTTGCCGACAGCTGGCTGCTTAAGCGCACCTTCCGCAACTGCGCGCTGATTTCCGGGCTGATCGAAAAACGCCATCCCGGCAAAGAGAAAAGCGGCCGCCAGGTGACCGTCTCGACCGACCTGATCTATGACGTGCTGCGCAGCCATGAACCCGACCATATTCTGCTGCAGGCTACCCGCACGGATGCCGCGACCGGGTTGCTCGATGTCAGCAGACTTGCCGAGATGCTCTCGCGCATCCGCGGTCGAATCATGCATAAGAATCTCGAACAGATATCGCCGCTCGCCGTGCCGATCATGCTCGAAATCGGCAAGATGCCGGTGAATGGCGAGGCGGACGAAACGCTGCTGATGGATGCCGCCACCCTCGTCGAAGAGGCCATGGGGCCCGAAATGACAGACTGAAAGAAGGCCTGGGAGGGGATGAATTTTTCGCTGTCGCGCGCAACGCTGATCGCCGAGGCCGACCTGGTCGGCATCGCCGGCGAGCGCGCGGTCTGCGACCGGCGCGGCGTGCTTTATTTCCCCGATCTGCGGCTGCTCGCGGTCTCCGACCTGCACCTCGAAAAAGGCTCATCCTTCGCTAGGCGCGGCGCGCTGATCCCGCCCTACGATACCGGCGCAACGTTGCTGCGGCTTCAGGCGGTCATCGCCGACTACCAGCCGCGGATCGTCGTCAGCCTGGGCGATTCCTTCCACGACGGCGGCGGTGCCGAGCGCATGCATCAGAGCTTCCGCGAAAGGCTGGAGGCGATGATGGCCGGCCGCGACTGGTTCTGGGTCGCCGGCAACCACGACCCGGATGCGCCAGCCGACCTGCCGGGCGAGACCGTGCGGGAACTCGCCATCGGCTCGCTGCTCGTCCGCCACGAGCCGTCGAAGCTGCGGGTCGAAGGCGAGATCGCCGGCCATCTCCACCCTTGCGCGCGCATCGTCCAGCGCGGCCGCTCGGTCAGGCGGCGCTGCTTTGCCGGCGACGGCGGCCGCATGATCATGCCGGCCTTCGGCGCCTACACCGGCTCGCTCAACGTTCTCGACCGCGCCTATGCCGGCCTGTTCCGCCTGGAAACGCTGATGGCTTACATGCTCGGTGCCGAGCGCATCTTCGCCATTTCCGGCTCGATGCTGAGGCCGGGCTGAAACTTACTCCCTGCCGTAATAGAGGGTGACCGTATGCTTCGCCTCGGCGAAGAACAGCCAGCGCTCGACCAGCATGCCGACAAGCTGGGCGACGGCTGCAAGCACGGATGCGACCGCGCCCAACGGCCATGGCAGGAAGAACACGGCAGCCAGCAGGATGGCGGGCACGGCAAAGGCCAGCACCTGCGTGATCCGCCGCAGCTTGGCGCTATGCTTGCGCGCGATGCGGAATCCCATTTCCTTCAACAGATAGTTTTCTTCCGTGTGCGGCCACTCGATCGACCGCACTGTGCCACCTGCGAGCCCGGTCGCAGTGTTGGCGGTGGTCGGGATCTCCAGCCGATCATTGTATCGCCAGGTCGCAAGCTTCCAGCCCCAGCCGGCGAGCGTGGCAAGCAGAGCCCAGATCGGCATCGCCGTTGAACCCAGCTTGAACCCTTGGAGCAAGGCGTTGGCGAGAACGCTTCCGGTCATCGCCGCGAAGATGAGATAGGCCGGCAAAGTATAGCGGCTGTGCCACTGCGCGATCGGCTTCAACGAAGCATAGATCATGCCGGTCGTGCAGATTGTCATGACCGCGCCTGCCGCCGCCAGCACCCCGGCGACCGCCACCCAGCCGCCGCTCCTGCCGAGCAACACCCAGCCGATGCCGAACAGCGCGGCCGGAATGAAGGTGGCGACCGAGGCCACGCCTTCGCGCGACAGCCACGAACTGCGCCATTGCGAAAAAGCGCGCCAAGCTCGCTCAGGGTGGCCAAGATGGCCGGTCGAGGACAACAGGCCGGCCGCGATCAGGCCGAGCGCCAGCCCCATGCCGACAAGGCCAAGCCAGAAATCGGCCGGGATCACGCCAAATCCGCCAAGCAGGCCGAGCAGTGCCAGCAGGCCGTAGCCGGCGCCTGTGGCAGTGGTGAAGAAGACGACCGAGAAGGCGGGATGCATGGTCAGTTCGAAAGCATGCGGTCGATCCAGCCGAGAAAACCGCCCTCGGCCCGGATCGGCTCCAGCGCCGGCGCGTCCACCTTCGCCGCGCGTTGGCTGCGGGCGCGCGGCGGCAGATATCTGTTGGTCGGCTGGTAGCCGAGCTCCGGCATCAGCGCGACGCCGCCACGCTCCTCGACAAGCTGCGAGATCGCCGAGGCCGGATCGCCGAGATCGCCGAAATGCCGGGCGCTGGTCGGGCAGGCGGCGACACAGGCCGGCACGCGGTCTTCCACTGCCAGATTGTCGTTGTAGATGCGGTCGACGCACAGCGTGCATTTCTTCATCACGCCGACATCGGTGTCGAATTCGCGCGCGCCATAAGGACAGGCCCAGCTGCACAATTTGCAGCCGATGCACTTGTCCTCGTCGACCAGCACGATGCCGTCCGAAGCGCGTTTGTAGGAGGCGCCGGTCGGGCAGACGGTGACGCAGGCCGGCTGCTCGCAATGCAGGCAGGAGCGCGGGAAATTCACCGTGCGGCCGCCCAGCTCCGTCGTATGCTCGTAACTATGCACCCGGTTGAACCAGACGCCGTCGACATGTCCGCCATAGGGATCGATATCGGTCAGCGGCGCCATGTGGCCGCCGGTGTTCCACTCCTTGCAGGCGGTCACGCAGGCTTGGCAGCCGACGCAAGTGTCGAGGTCGATGACGAGGCCGAGTTTTTTCTCGGTTCGAGCGGGAAGACAGGTCATTCGGCGGCTTCCCTCTTCATGCGAAACGCGGCGCCGAAGCGAAGCACGTCAGGCGAAGGCTCGAAATGCGGCGGCTGGGCGAAACGCTCGAATTGCGGCTCTGTGAAACCGGCTTCCTCAGGCGCGCATTTGGCGATGCGCACGCGAACGTCGAACCACGCCGCCTGGCCGGTGACCGGATCCGAATTCGAATAGCGCTTGCCGTTGGCATCGGCCGCCGTCTGGTCGCCGATGATATGGTTGAGCAGGAAACCGCGATTGCTTTCCGCCGCATCGTCCTTCAGGCCCCAGCTGCCGCGCCGCTTGCCGATCGCGTTCCAGGTCCACACCGTGTCCGGGTTCACGCCGTCGACCAGTTTAATCTGGCCTTTCACCCTTCCGTTGACGCTTTCGATCCACACCCAGTCGTCGTCGGAAAGGCCAAGCTCGGTGGCGGTCTGCCTATGCACGAACAGCCGGTTTTGGCTGGTGATCTGCCGCAGCCACGCATTCTGCGATCCCCAGGAATGGTACATGTGCATCGGCCGCTGCGTCAGCGCATGCAGCGGATATTTTTGCAGGTCGACCGTGCTGTCCTCGAAGGGCGCGTACCAGAAGGGCAGCGGGTCCATATAGGCCTCGATGCGGCCGCGCTCGGCGTCCGGCGGCTGCACCTTGCCATGGCCGCGCCCGGCAAGCCTGAACCGCTGCATCGGCTCCGAGTAGAGCTGGAAGACGATAGGCTCGGCCTTGGAAATGAAACCCATCTCGACCGCGAAATCGAGATAGGCGCGGTTGCCCATTTTGTAATAGCGCTGGTCGTCGGAAAAATCGTGGTGCCAGAAGCCGCCATTGTCGATGTAGCGCTGCAGCTGGTTGGGGTTGACGTCGCCCCTGCCGATCGAGCCGTCATTCTCGCCGCGCCAGCCGGCTAAAGGGCCGATGCCGGGCGTGCGCTCGTGGTTGACGATGTAGTCGGCATAGTCGCGGTATTTGGCTGAGCCGTCCTCGTCGACGAAGCCCGGCAGACCAAGCCGCGCGCCGAGCTCGATCAGCACAGACTGGAACGGCCGCACGTCGCGGTCCGGCTGCACCACGGGATGGCGGATGGCGTCGCCCGGACCGTCGGCATGGCTGATCGGCCGGTCGAGCAGGCTGATGCAGTCGTGCCGCTCGAGATAGGTGGTGTCGGGCAGCACCAGGTCGGCGAAAGCCACCGTTTCGGAATAATAGGCGTCGGAATAGATGATGAACGGGATCTTGTAGGCGCCCGCCTCGTCCTTGTCGGTCAGCATACGAATGGTCTCGATCGTATTCATCGACGAGTTCCACGCCATGTTCGACATGTACATCATCAGCGTGTCGATCGGATAAGGATCGCCGGCCCAGGCATTGCGGATCACCGAGTGCATAAGCCCGTGCGCGGCCAGGGGCGCTTCCCAGGAATAGGCTTTGTCGATGCGGGTCGGCCGGCCGGCCTCGTCGACGAGAAGATCGTCCGGGCTGCAGACGAAGCCGAGCGGCATGCCGTCCAGCGGCGTCATCGGCCGAACGTTTTTTCCGCATGGCTTCGGCTCCGGCGGCGCCGGGCGCGGGTAGGGCGGCTTGAAACGGAAACCGCCTGGAACATCGACGGTGCCCAGCAGAACCTGCAGCAGATGGATGGCGCGGCAGGTGTGAAAGCCGTTGGAATGGGCCGAGATACCTCGCATGGCATGCATCGAGACGGGGCGGCCCGTGATCGTCTCGTGCCGGCGGCCCGCCCAGTCGGTCCAGGCGACCGGCAGCTCGATCGTCTGTTCGAAGGCGACATGCGCCAGTTCCGCCGCGATGCGCCGGATCGTGTCGGCGTCGACACCGCAGCGCTCAGCTACCGCGTCCGGCGAATAGGTCTCGTCAAGATAGCGTTCGGCGATGAGCTGGAAGACAGGCACGCAGCGCTGTCCGCCGATCTCATAGCTGCCGGTCAGCGCCGGCTTGGCTTCGGGGTCGGTTGCGTTGACCGGTTGCTTGGCCACTCTGTCCCAAGCCAGCGGGTTGCCGTCGCCGTCTCGCACGAACAGCCCGTCATCGGCGGTCCCCGGTTCCTGCACGACCAGCACCGGCGCGTTGGAGTAGCGCAGCAGATAGTCGAGATCGACGCGTCCGGCCTTGAGCAATTCATGGACAAGCGCCAGCACGAACAGGCCGTCCGTGCCCGGCCGGATGCCGATCCAGTCGTCGGCGATCGCGTTGTACCCGGTGCGGCAGGGGTTGATCGAAACCACCTTGGCGCCGCGCGCCTTGAGCTTGCCGAGACCGATCTTGATCGGGTTGGAATCGTGGTCCTCGGCGACGCCGAACAGCATGAAGTATTTCGTGTTGTCCCAGTCTGGCTCGCCGAACTCCCAGAACGAGCCGCCGATCGTATAGAGCCCGCCGGCCGCCATGTTGACCGAGCAGAAGCCGCCATGCGCGGCGAAATTGGGCGTGCCGAACTTCGACGCCCACCAGCCGGTCAGCGATTGCGACTGGTCGCGCCCGGTGAAGAAGGCAAGCTTCCTCGGATCGGTGCGGCGGATCGCCGACAGCCTTTCGGTGGCGATGGTCAGCGCTTCCTCCCACTCGATCTCGCGGAACTCGCCGGAGCCGCGCGGACCTGTGCGCAGCAACGGCTTCTTCAGCCGCGCCGGGCTGTAATGCTGCATGATGCCGGCGCTGCCCTTGCCGCAGATCACGCCCCGGTTGACCGGGTGGTCCTTGTTGCCGTTGATGTAGCGGACCTTGCCGTCCTTGATGTGGACGTCGATGCCGCAGCGGCAGGCGCACATGTAGCAAGTGGTCTTGGCGATGCGGTCGGAGATGCTTGGCGAGGTCTCGACGCCGTCGCCCTCGTCCGGCGCTCGGCTGTCGGCCAGCGGCCGCTGCGAAGGGGCGGAATTGGCGCCGCGCGGCGCGCCGGGATTCATGCTCCGCGAACGCTCTTGCCGCTCGCCGTCTTGGCCTTCGTCTTGGGACCCGGGCCGCGCATATAATGGAGTTCGGGGTGATAGCGCTCGCCGGCGAGCTGCCGCTTCAGACGACGGTTCCAATGCGCGAACAAGGATTTGAAGCGCTCGATCATTTCAACCCTTGGCGGAAATGCAGCTAACTTTTTCCAACTTCCGATAAAAACTTAGAACAAAGCCATTGATGCGTCTAACAAGCAGCTCTTGTAATTCCGATCGACTTTGCTTCTTAGTTAGCCATGACTCTCGATCAGTTGCGCATCTTCGTCGCCGTCGCCGAGCACGGCCATATGACCAAGGCCGCCGAGCGGCTCGGCATCTCGCAGTCGGCGGCGTCGGCAGCCATCCGGGCGCTCGAAAGCCAACACGGCGTTCGCCTGTTCAACCGGGTCGGCCGCAACATCGAGCTGGCACAGACCGGCCACCGCTTCCTGCCGGAGGCGAAGGCGGTTCTGGATCGCGCCGCCGCAGCCCGCGGCGTTCTGGAGGATGTCTCGCAGACCGTCGCCGGCAGCCTGTCGATCGCGGCCAGCCAGACCATCGCCAGCTACTGGCTGCCGCGCCGCCTGGCGTCCTTCCACGAGGCCTATCCTGCCGTGAAGCTCAGCGTGACGATCGGCAACACCCGGCAGGTCGAGACCAACGTGCTGGACGGCCGTGCGGATTTCGGCCTCGTCGAGGGCCGCACCGAGTCCGACATCCTGCGCCGCGCTACGGTGGACGAGGATCGCCCGATGCTGGTGGTGGCGCGCTCGCATTCCGAAATTCCGACGACGCGGGCGGGAAACCTCGACATCAGGGCATTGCGCTGGATCATCCGGGAAGGCGGGTCGGGCACGCGCGAGGCGCTGGAGGATTTCGCGCTTAGCCAGGGGGTCCCGCCGGCGGAGCTGCAGATTTTCCTCGTCCTGCCCAGCAACGAGGCGGTGCGCCAGGCCGTCGAGGCCGGCGCGGGGGCGACGATCATCTCGGAGCTGGTGGTCGCGCGCTCCCTGGCGGAGGGCAGCCTCAGGGCCGTGCCGGTCGAATTGCCGACGCGCGACTTCGCCATGATCACCCACCGCGACCGCCAGGCAAGCCTCGCGCAGATGGCGCTGAAGGCGCATCTTGGTGGAAAGGCCAGTTGAGCCCAGGCGGCACCCCGAACTATGTCGTTTGGATGCTGATCATTGCGAACGCTCGCGATTAGCCGAAAGCCTCCGAACTTCGTCATCCACGGGCGAAGCGGAGCGTAGACCCGAGGATCCATTCCGTGACCTTCGACGTGGAATGCAGCGGAGCAGAATTCTGCACCGGAGCAATGCTTCAAAGTCACGGAATGGATCCTTGGGTCTGCGCCGCGTCGCTTCGCTCCTTGCTCCGCCCGTGGATGACGACGTCACGGGCGTCTCGGCCAACCTTCCGGGCATGCCGTCGCTACCGATGGAAACCCCCACAGCTACCTTGCGGCAAAACACTCACGCATATTTCCGCTGCGCGTCGAGCGCGAGTCCCAGGCCGACCGAGCCGAACATGTCGCCTTCGATAACGGCGGCCTGCGGCACCAGCGCCAGGATCTGCCGTTTCGCCAGCGGGATGGCGGTCGAACCGCCGGTGAGGAACACGGCGGTGATGGCCGAGGCGGCAACGCCGGCGTCGGCGATCGTCTGTCGGACCGTTGCCGCCACGCGTTCGATGTCGCCGCCGATCGTCTCCTCGAGGCCGGCGCGCGTGATCTCGGCCGCGAAACGCGCGCCGGGCAGCGACACCTTCACCTCGGCTGAAGATTGGTCCGTGAGCGCGATCTTGGCCCTTTCGACAAGGCCAGCCATCGCATGGCCATAGCGATGCTCGACAACGTGGATGAAGCGGTCGACGAGGTCGGCCCGCTCGGCTTCGTAGCGGATCTGTCGCAAGTCGTTCATGGCCTTGGCCGTGTAGACGAGGTTGATGCGCTGCCAGGTCGCAAGGTCGATAAAGTAGGCCGCGGGCAGGTTGCGCTTGTGGTCCTGGGTCCGTGTCAGGTAACCGAGCTCGGGCATGACATGGGCGATGCTGAGCAGCCGGTCGAAATCGGTGCCGCCGATATGGATGCCCCGGTTGGCGAGGATGTCGGCCTTGCGGTTGGTCGATCGGGCGCGCTCCGGCGAGACTCGTACGATCGAGAAATCGGAGGTGCCGCCGCCCATGTCGACGATCAGCGCCAGCTCCTCGCGGGAAACCTTCTGCTCGTAATCGAGCGCCGCCGCGATCGGCTCGAACTGGAAGGCGATGTGCTTGAAACCCTGCGCGCGCGCTGCCTTCTCCAGTTCGCCCTGCGCCTTCGCATCGGCGGCCGCGTCGTCGTCGACGAACTGCACGGGCCTGCCCAGCACGACGTTGTCGACCGGACCGCCTGTGTCCTCTTCCAGCCGTTTCTTGAGATGATCGATGAACAGGCCGACGATGTCGATGAAGCCGATCTGGCGCGCCTTGATGCGCGTCTTTTCGTTGGCGAGCGAGCTGCCGAGAACGCTCTTCAGCGAACGCATCAGACGCCCTTCGATGCTGTCGGTATAGTCGCTGATCGCACGGCGGCCGAAATAGGTGTAGCCGTCCTCGAAATTGAAGAACACGGCGCTCGGCAAGGTGGGTTGCTCGCCTTCCAGCGCCACCAGCCGCGCCTGGCCGTCGCGGATCACGCCAACGGTGGAATTGGACGTGCCGAAATCGATGCCGCCGAATGCCGATCGCATCGCAGCCTCCTGTCGTTGCCTTGGGGCAGGGATTGTCAACGACGCGAGACGCGCCGTCGTCTGGAAAGCCAAACCGCTCTGCCGAAAATCGAGATGTGTGTGCTGTCCCTAGGGCTGGGAGGCGGCGATGTATCGCAAAACCAGGAAAAGGGAAACCCTGTTTCACGGGAAAATGGGTCTTCCCATTGTTCCCGCGGGCATCAATCCTTGCGGAAGATGAGCCGGCCCAGCCAGCCGGTCAGCATGGCGAGCGATATGGCGAACACGCCATAGAGGAAGGAATAGTCATGCGCGACGCGGAAGACCGATTGCTCGAAGCCGGATTTGCGGATTTCGAGCTGGGCCGAGCTTTCCTTGACGAACATGCCGCTCTTGAACAGGAAGGCGCGTGCCTTGTGCGTGCCGACCGGAACATTGGGTGCCAGCCGCACGGTGGCGCGAAACAGGTTCTGCGATAGGAACTGCACGCCGCCGACATTCTCGCTGTAGAGGCCGGTCGCCGCCTTGCGATCGCGAAGTGCCGCGGTGAATTCCTCGATGGTTGCCGGGCTGTCGGTCTCGTCGGCGGGTTTCATGTAGAGGTTCTGCGCGCCTAGCGAGAGCTGCTTGTATTTGGCGGGCTCGGCGATGTCCTGCAGCGGCCGCGTCGTCGCCACGGAATAAGAGACCGGCACGTTCTCGAATGTCTCGGAGTCCAGATTGATCCAGACGCCGAGCACGCGGTCCTTGCGCCGGACCACGACCGGCCTCGGCGGCCCTTCGAGCACGACGATCACGTCGTAGCGTCCTTGGCGTGCGACCAGGGGGTCGGGATTTTCCAGCGATCCGAAGATTGTGAGGTCGGCGCCGGAGAAGCCCGCCGTGATGGAAATGGCGTCGGTCGACAGGCCGATCTGGATGCTTTCGGCGGGCGGCGTCTGCGCCGTCGCCGGGGAAAGGGCAAAGAGCATCGACAACGAGACGGCTGCAAATGCTCGTCGTGCCGCCATCAGTTGAGGCCCGCGGCAGTAAGCGAATAGAGATTGGGCGGCGTCACGAAGAGATCGACGGCGAGGCGTATGGCGACGGCCAGCACCAGCATCGCCAAGAGCGCGCGCAGCTGTTCGCCGCGCAGCCGCTGGCCGGCCTTGGCGCCGTATTGCGCGCCGGCGACGCCGCCGGCCATCAGCAGGAAGGCCAGGATCACGTCGACCGTCTGGTTGGTCGTGGCATGCACCAGCGTCGTATAGGCCGAGGTGAAGATGATCTGGAACAGCGAGGTGCCGATAACGACATTGGTCGGCACCTTGAGCAGGTAGATCAGCGCCGGCACCATGATGAAGCCGCCGCCGACGCCCATGATCGACGACAGGAAGCCGATCCCGACACCGAGCCCGAGCACCGGGATGACGCTGACGAACAGCTTCGAGGCGCGGAAGCGCATCTTGAACGGCAGCCGGTGGATCCAGTTGTGCTGCCCGGATTTCTTGAGCACGGGTGCGGCGCCGCTGCGGCTGGCGCGCAGCGCGTTGACGCTTTCGACCAGCATCAGCCCGCCGACCGTGCCGAGCAGCACGACGTAGAGCAGCGAGATGAACAGGTCCAGCTGGCCGAGCCGGCGCAACAGCGCGAACACGAAGATACCGGCCGTCGAGCCGACGATGCCGCCGGCCAAAAGCACGCCGCCCAGCTTGAAGTCGAGCGTGCCGCGCTTGAAATGCGATAGCGCGCCGGAGAAAGAGGAGGCGATGACCTGGTTTGCGCCGGTGGCGACGGCGATCGCCGGCGGGATGTTGTAGAAGATCAGAAGCGGCGTGATCAGGAAGCCGCCGCCGACCCCGAACATGCCCGACAGGAAACCCACCGCGGCGCCCATCGCGAGCAGCACGAAGACGTTGACGGAAATTTCCGCGATCGGGAGATAGATGCCCACCCGTCTGTCTCGATCAGTTTGTCTGTCGGCGTATAGTGCCGTCCCCGGACAGTAAAGCACCGAAAAGCCAATTTCTTCTTGCGCCTGCGCGGCGGCGGGATCAACCCCCGCCGCCGCGCCGAAACAAAAACCATCTCAATCAGTTAACAGGCAAATGTGTGGCAGGGCGTCGCATATGCGACGCGTCCGCCGTTATTTGTGCGCCAAGAGCGCCTTGACGAGCGGCGCGTCAATCTCGCCCGTCGGCTTCATCTTGTTGTCGGTCTGGAAGGCCATGATGGCGTTTTTGGTCTTGCCGCCCATCACGCCGTCGGCGCCGCCGGCATCGTAGCCGTTCTTGTTGAGGATCAGCTGGATGTTCTTCACCGCCTTCTTCATGTCGATGCCGGCGGTCGTCTGCGGCGTGCTGTCCTGCCAGGACTCCGGAACGTCGGCCGAGTTGGCGGCCGCGCTGAGCGGCTTGGCCTTCCACAATTCCGTGGCGGCGCGCGCCCGCTCAAGCTGTTCGGGCCTGAGCGCATTGGCGATCTCGTCGCGCTTGGCGGCGGCGTCCTTGTCGCCGGTCTTGGCGACGAGCGCGAACCACTTGTAGGATTCTTCCAGGTTCTGCTTCATGCCGACGCCCTTGGCGGCCAGGATGCCGAGGTTGAACTGGCTGTCCTTGACGCCGAGGTCGGCGGCTTCCTGGAACCAGTGCGTCGCCGATTCATTGTCGGTCACGCCGTCCGCCGCCATGGCGAACAGCACCGCCAGATTGTGCATGGCGCTGGCATTGCCCTGTTCGGCGGCGAGCTGGTAGTAGGTCTTGGCCTTCTTGATGTCGCGCGCGACGCCGATGCCTTTTTCGTAGAAATTGCCGATGCGGTATTCGGCCGGCGCGAAGCCGAGCTCGGACGACTGCTCATACCATTTGGCGGCCGCCTTCATGTCTTCCTTCACGCCGCGCGATTCCGCATAGCGCGAGCCGATCTCGAACAGCGCCTTGGCGTCGCCGCCGGCGGCCGCGTCGTGCAGCGCCACCGGACCGATTTCGGAAGGAATATCGAATTTGGCCGCGGCGGCCTGGTTCCCGGCCGTCGGCACGGCGCCCGTCGTATCGGCGGAGGTTGCCGTCGGAGTGCTGGCGGCGGCGCCCTCGGCTGCCGGACTGGCCGTCATCGGGTTCTTGGCCATCGGCTGCATGTCGCCATCCGTGTCCGTCGCGGTGGTTGCGGCTGCGGCTGCGGGTTCGGGCGGCGTTGTCGAAGCCATGGGAGCCGGCACCGGCTCGGCAGGCGCAGCAAGCGCCACTGGCGCGGGCGCCGGTTCGGCGGGCATGGCGGCGGCATTTTCGGGACTTGAAGGGATGGAAGCGGCCGGTTCCGCGTCCTTGACGGGCTCGGCCTGCCTGACGGGCCGGGCCGGGCCGCTTTCGTCCTGTGCGGTTTCCGCGCCGGCCTTTTGCGTGTCGGCTTGCGGGCTGGCGATGGCATTGAGCGAAGCCGTGTCGACCGCCTGCGTGGAGACGATCGGCGCAGGCTGGTTGTTGGCCGTTTCGACGGGATCGGACAAAAAGGCCTTGCCCAACTGCAGGCCGGCCAGCGCCATCATGATCGCGGCGGCCGCCATCAGGATGGGCTTGCGCCGCGCCTTGAGCAGGTCGCCTATCCTCAGCGCCTTCACCGGGCCGGTCATGGTCGATTGCCGCTTCAGCGTGTCGGCTTCCGCGGCGGCGGCCTGGGCCGCACGGCGGGCCGCGGCGATGAAATCGGACTTCGCGGCATCGCCCTCGTTGCGCTTGACCGGCTGGCCGCCGCGCTCGTCGCGCACGCGTTTCATGATGGCGTTGAGGTCCGGCGCGCCGGAACCGGGCTCCAATGGCCGGTTGGCGGCCTTGGGGTCGAGCGGCTCATCGATATCGACGCTTGGCACGTCGGCAACCCGCGCCGAACCCGCCAGCGGCGCTGTATCCGCATCCTTCTTGCCTTTGAAGGCGCGCGCCAGGCCACCGAACATCGATCTCTTGCGGCCCGCCGTCTCGCTCTTGTCGCCAATCGCATCCGGTCCAAGCGCCGCCATGGCCGCTGCGGCCGCGGCCTCGGCCGGCGTGCGCGGCGCGTCTGGCTCATCGCGCATGATCGCCGCCGCGCGGCCTTCGAGACCGGCCATGTCTCCCGTGAGCGGCAGCGGCTGGTCGATGTCCATCGAAGGCGCGTCCTGCACCGCGATCTTGCCGCCGCGGCCGCCGCGCTTGCCGGCCGGCTGCGGATCGACCAGTTCGCTGACCGCTTCGCTGGTCTCGTCCGATTCGAGCGAGCCGAGCCTGTCGACGATCTTGAGCAGCGTATCGTGGATCGCCTCGAATGTGCGCGAGTTGCGCTCGTCGGAGCGGCGGGTGAGCGCTTCGAGCGTCTTCAGATCCTGGGCGAGGCCGGCAACGGCGGTCGCGTTGCTCTGGGCCGTGCTGGACGTCGAGTCGGCAAGCGATCTGACGGCGCTCTCGGCCGCCTCGCGCGCCACGGTCAGGATGGAATCGCGCGTGCCCGCCAGCGACTTCTCGATCTCATTGAGGCGCGGGCTGATGTCCTCGAATTCGGGCAGCGGCGTGCCGGGCTTGGAAAGATGCGCCGACAGGCCGGCGACCTGCGCCTCCAGGCTGCGGATCAGCGCCGGATCGATGCCCGCGACCTGCTGCGCGGACGATTCCAGCCGGCTGGAAATGTCCTCGAGCCGGCTCTCCAGCCCGCGGATCGCCGCGTCGTTGGCGGGATCCGGCGTGCGTGTCTCGATGCGCTTGGCCAAAGCGGTGAAGCGGGCGTCGATCACCTCCATGATGCCGGCGCTCTCGTCCTGGCGCATGCGCTGATCGAGCCTGTCGGCGACCTCGTCCAGCCGACGCTCGAGATCGCGAAACAGGATATTGCCCTGTTCCATCGCATCGCCCTGGCGGCGCTCGATTAGCATGGACAGCGCCTCGAAGCGCTGTTCCAGGCCGTGGAAGATATGATCGGCGTCGGGCATGGCCTGCGCGCGGTCCATCTTGTCGGTGATCAAGGCGATCTGCTTGCCGAGCCGCTCCATGGCCTGCTCGGGCAAGTCCGCCCTGCCGGCCAACTGATCCACACGGCTGCTGAGAAGGTTGAGGTGATCGATGACTTCCGCGCCGGGCCGCGACTGCGCGACCTCTTCGATCTGCACTGCCAGGGAGGCGATGCGCTTCTCGATCCGGCCGAAGGTCTCGGGGTCGAAGGCATTGGCCTGCGCGGCCACGGTCGAGGCGACGATGGCGCGGGAAATCTCGTCCAGCCGCTCGTCGATCATGGCCAGCGTCTCGCCGCCGCGCATGGTCTGTTGGCCGGCGAAACGGTCGACCGCGCCGGCAAGCGTGCGCACCTTTTCCTCCAGCGAGCGCAGCGAAAGCGATTCCGGCAGGTTGTTGACGGCGCTGCTGATCTGTTCGAGCCGGTCGGTCAGTACCGAAAGGCTCGGGCCTTCCGCGCGCTTGCGCTGATCGGCGTCGACGCGGTCTTCGAAGGCGCTCCAGCGGCGGTCGAAATCGTCCCAGCGGCGGTCCACCTTCTGCACGCTTTCCTCGCGTGCCAGCGTGTCCAGCGCGCCCTTCACCTGTTCCAGTTCCAGCCGCAGCAGGTTGACGCTGCGGTCGTCGCTCTTTTCGGCCAGTGTCTGGATGGCGCCCGAAAGTCGCTCGAATTCGAGGCCGAGCTCGGCGCTGCTCTTATCCGGCAGGCCGTTGGCGCCGCGCTGCATAGCGCGGTCGATGTCCTGGCGAAACGCTTCGAATTCGCGCTGCAGGCCGGCGGTCATCTGGTGGCGCAATTCCTCGCGCAGCCCGCGCAATTCGACGGCGATCTTGCCGACCATGGCGACGCTGTCTTCCTGGCCGCGCACCCGGTCTATGTCACGCGCGATCGCCTGATAGCCCTGGTCGAAGGCGGGCGCGGCGGGCGCCGGATTTTGCGGCGCGCGCGGTTGCGGCCGCTGATACTGTGAGCCAGGATTCTGCGCCGCCGGGTTCTGCTGCGGCCGGTCCAGGGGTCTTTGCGCGGCATAGGTGTCTTCGTACCAGCGCGGCTGGCCGTAAGGCTGCGTGCTTGGATAACGCGGCTCGACCGGCGGCCGCCGCAGGTCGGGGCGATCGGGCATGTCGGCGCGCGTGCGGTCCAGCCGCTGCTCCAGCGTTTCGAGCGAGCGGTTCAGTTCTTCGAGCGAGGCGTGCGGCCGGCGTTGCCTGCCGGCATTGAGTGTATCGAGATAGGACCGCTTGCTGTTCATCGATGCGCCCGTGTTCAGAATGGCCGGCCGGAGGCCGGTCTCCCATTAGCCTGCCGGAAACGAAGCGAGCCGAGCGGTTTTGCTGCGGAGGAAGACGGGCTTCCCGGGTTTTCACCCACGCTTCGAAAACCGTGAAAAATTCTCTACAGGATAAACACGGGTGACCGACATGCGCACATTTCGCCCAACGTGGTAAACAAGGCGTTAACCAAGCTTAAGAAGCCGCGCATAATCGTGAGCCGCCTGGCGGGTGCGGCATAAAGCTCCGTTTCGACAACGCCCTTGCGTCACCCTGCGGCTGTCGATATAGAATTGACGTAAACGTAAAAGGTGCGAAGCCGTGCCTCTTGCGATTGACTTGTTGCAACCACGATTGGAAGCACGCCCCCGCTTCCACTCAGGCGACGCTTGGTCCGCGACCGCGACGCCACCAGGGGAAAGCCAGTGACCATGAAACTTGTTTCGCCCGGCGAAGCCGCGGCCAATACCAATGACATCCCGGTCGAAGCCGGCGAGGAATTCGTCCGCATCGGCGAGATGGCCAAGAAATACGGTGTGACGCTGCGCACGCTGCGTTTCTATGAAGACAAGGGCCTTCTCAATCCGCATCGCGACGGCTCGACCCGTCTCTATACGCGCCGCGACAAGGCTCGCCTGAAGCTGATCCTGCTCGGCCGCAAGGTCGGGTTCTCGCTGCGCGACGTCAAGCAGATGATGGATCTCTACGATCCGACCGGCACCAACACCAGGCAGTTGCGGCTGGCCCTCGACAAGTCGGAGAAGCAACTCGCCCGCCTGCAGAAGCAGCGTGCGCTGATCGACGACGCGATCAACGAGCTCAGCGCCTCGATGACACAGGTGCGCCACATGCTGACTGAGCGCACCGCGCCGCAGGCCAGCGCCGCCGGCTGATTGCGCGAGCATTCAATCTCCCCAAAAAGCCGCGTGGCTGTTGCCACGCGGCTTTTTTCTTGGGCTTGCTCAGGACAGCTGCTGCACCGTCGACGCTTTGATGCGCAAGCCGGTCGTGCCGGCGCGTTCAAGAATTGCAAGCAGGCTCCAGAATGCGTCCGGCGAGGCTGTCCCAAAATCCACGGTCAGTTCCCTCGGCCGAACCCAGAGCGAATGGATGATGTTTCCAAGCTCCGCATCGTCCCGGTGACGATCATCGTCCGGATCGAACCAATGCTGGAACCATGTATCCAGCTCATCGTGCGGGGGAGACGCGAGCGTGTGACGGATCACGACATCGTTCCACTGGAGCTGCTCCACCAGCAGCTCCGCACTTCCAATCCGGCCTGAAAACGGCTCGAACCTCACAATGTCGGGCTGAAGCTCGACGGGTTCGATCTGTCCGTCGTTCTTGATGAAGTCGATGCAGCAGAGCTGCCGAAACAGCTCGTCCTGATCGGCGAGCTGGAACTTGACCTCCGCCGTTCCGCGGGAGCAACTTTGCTGCTGTTCCTTCACGAATGACCGGAACTGGTCCAGATAATGAGTCTGGATGGTGATGATGAATGCGGCTGGGTTCATTATGGGAAACTGCCCTGCCATGGAAATGCGGGCAAGGAGAGTTTGACGAAATTTCTCCCTGCGCTCACCAAAATTTTTTGCGGCCGCGACCAAGTTGACGTTTACGCAAACGTCAATATTTGTTATCGGGACATCGATATTGGCCCGGCCTCCCATCCAGGATGCGGATGGGACTTGCCGGTCGGCCAGGACCATGGGCGGAGGAAGGCATGACGATTTACAGGGCGCCGATCCAGGACACGCTGTTCGTGCTCAACGATGTGCTGGGCTATCAGCGCTATTCCAATCTTCCGGGCTTCTCGGATGCGACGCCCGACGTGCTCGAGGCGATCCTTGCCGAGGGCGCCAAGCTGGCCGAAAACGTCATGCATCCGCTGAACCGCGTCGGCGACATGGAAGGCTGCGTGCGCCATGACGACGGCTGGGTAACGACGCCGAAGGGCTTCAAGGAGGCCTACGACCAGTATCGAGAAGGCGGCTGGATGGGGCTTGCGGCACCCGTCGAGTTCGGCGGCCAGGGCCTGCCCTACACGGTGCACCAGGCTGTTTCCGAATATATGGTTTCCGCCAACATGGCGCTGATGATGTATCCCGGCCTGACGCAAGGCGCGATCGCGGCCATCGTCACCCACGGCACCGACGAGCAGAAGGCGACATGGCTGCCTAGGCTGATCGAGGGCACCTGGACCGGCACCATGAACCTGACCGAGCCGCATTGCGGCACCGACCTCGGCCTGCTGCGCACCAAGGCCGTTCCCAACGGCGACGGCACCTACAGGATTTCCGGCCAGAAGATCTTCATCTCCGCCGGCGAGCACGACATGGCGAACAACATCGTCCACCTGGTGCTTGCCCGCGCCGAGGGCGCGCCGGACGGCGTGAAAGGCATCTCGCTGTTCATCGTGCCGAAATTCAGGCTCGATGGCTCGGGCAATCCCGGTGAGAGGAACACCGTCTCCTGCGGCTCGATCGAGGAGAAGATGGGCATCCACGGCAACTCGACCTGCGTCATGAACTATGACGAGGCGGAAGGCACTCTGCTCGGCGAATTGAACGGCGGCTTGAAAGCCATGTTCACGATGATGAACGAGGCCCGTCTCGGCGTCGGCCTGCAAGGGCTTTCGGTCTCCGAGATCGCCTATCAGAACGCCGTCTCCTACGCCAAGGACCGCCTGCAGGGCCGCTCGCTGTCGGGCGTCAAGGCGCCGGACAAGAAGGCTGACCCGATCATCGTCCATCCCGACATCCGCCGCTCGCTGATGACCATGAAGGCCTTCAACGAGGCTGGCCGCGCGCTGGCGCTGTGGACGGCGATCAAGTCCGACGTCGCGCATCGCTCCGGCGACGACAAGGACCGCCAGGCGGCCGACGACTACACCGGCCTGATGACCCCGGTGGTCAAGGGCGTGCTCACCGACAAGGGTTTCGACCACGCGGTCATGGCGCAGCAGGTGTTCGGCGGCCACGGCTACATCGAAGAACACGGCATGAGCCAATTCGTGCGCGACGCCCGCATCGCCATGATCTATGAAGGCGCCAACGGCATCCAGGCGCTCGACCTCGTCGGTCGCAAGCTGGCGCAGAATGGCGGTCGCGCCGTGCAGGCCTTCTTCAAGGAAGTCGGCGAGTTCTGCGAGGAAAACCGCGCCGACGAGAAGATGGCGCCCCTCACCAAGGCGCTGAAAAAGGGCCTCAACGACCTGCAGGCGGCCACCATGTGGCTGGTGCAGAACGCCATGGCCAAGCCCGACAATGCCGGTGCGGCCTCGAGCGACTACATGCATCTCTTCGGCCTGGTGGCGCTGGGCTACATGTGGGCGCAGATGGCGAAATCCGCTGAGGCGAAGCTCGCGGACGGCGCCAACGGCGCTGGCGCGTTCTACGACGCCAAGCTCACGACCGCGCGCTTCTTCATGGAGCGCGTCATGCCGGAAACGGCGGCGCGTCTCGCCCGCATATCGAGTGGCGCGGACACGCTGATGGCGCTGCCGGCGGAAGCGTTCTAGGTTTGGCGGGCCGGCACCGCCGGCCCACAAGTGTCGGAACGCGGAGGAAATCGTGGCGACAAATCCAGCCGAAATTCTTGGTCTTCCAAAGCCCGCCTGGGCGGCGGACGAGGTCGGCATGCTCTACGATATGGCCTCGCGCTTCATGGCCGAGGAGATCGCGCCGCGTTACGACGAGTTCGAGAAGAACGAGATGTTCGACCGCGAGAGCTGGCTGAAGGCGGGAGCGGCCGGCTTGCTCTGCGCTTCCATGCCGGAGCAATACGGCGGCTCGGGCGGCACCTTCGCGCATGAGAGCGCCATCATCGAGGCGATCGGCCATGTCGGCGTCGACGGCTTCGGCATCGGCCTGCATAATTCGATCGTAGCACCCTACATCCTGCATTACGGTTCCGAAGAGCAGAAACAGAAATGGTTGCCCAAGCTCGCGACCGGCGAGCTGATCGGCGCCATCGCCATGACCGAGCCCGGCGCCGGCTCCGACCTCCAGGGCGTCAAGACCCGCGCCGAGAAGGACGGCAACCATTACAAGATCAGCGGCTCGAAAACCTTCATCACCAATGGCCAGCTCGCCAACCTGATCATCGTCGTCACCAAGACAGATCCGGACAAGGGCGCCAAGGGCACGTCGCTGATCGTCGTCGAGACCGAGGAGGTCGAGGGCTTCGAGCGCGGCCGCAACCTCGACAAGATCGGGCTGAAGTCGAACGACACGTCCGAGCTGTTCTTCAACGACGTGCGCGTGCCGACCTCAAACCTGCTGGGCCACGAGGAAGGCAAGGGCTTCGTCCAGCTGATGCAGCAATTGCCGCAGGAGCGGCTGCAGATCGGCACCGGGGCGATCGCCATGATCGAGCGGGCGCTGGCGCTGACCATCGACTACGTCAAGGAACGCAGGGCCTTCGGCAAGGCGGTCATCGATTTCCAGAACACCCAGTTCAAGCTGGCCGAATTGAAGACCGAGGCCACGATCGGCCGCGTCTTCTACAATGACTGCGTCGCCCGCCATATCGATGGCGGTCTCGACCCGGTGACCGCCTCGATGGCCAAATACTGGCTCAGCGATCTGCAGGGCAAAGTCGTCGACGAATGCCTTCAACTGCACGGCGGCTATGGCTACATGAATGAATATCCGATCGCCCGCATGTACCGCGACGCCCGCGTCCAGCGCATCTACGGCGGCACCAACGAAATCATGAAATTGCTGATCGGGCGCTCTCTCTGAGCGCGGCGGCCGGCAAAGCCAAGGAGCACGAAAATGACTGAGGCTTACGTCTATGACGCCGTGCGCACGCCGCGCGGCAAGGGCAAGAAGGATGGCTCGCTGCACGAGGTGCCGGCGGTCAGGCTTGCCGCCAGGACGCTCGAGGCGCTGCGCGACCGCAACGGACTCGACACCGGCAATGTCGACGACATCATCTTCGGCTGTGTCGATCCGGTCGGCGAGGCGGGCTCCGTCATTCCGCGTGCCGCCGCCTTCGAGGCCGGCTACGCGACCTCGGCGCCCGGCATGCAGATATCGCGCTTCTGCGCCTCGGGTCTCGACGCCATAAATTTCGGCGCCGCCAAGATCGCGCAAGGGGCGGATGAGATCGTCATTGCCGGCGGCGTCGAATCCATGTCGCGCGTCGGCATGGGCATGTCGGGCGGCGCCTGGTTCATGGACCCCTCCGTCGGCCTGCCCGGCTGGTTCGTGCCGCAGGGCATCTCGGCCGACCTGATCGCCACCAAATACCGTTTTTCCCGCGACGACGTCGACGCCTATGCGGTCGAGAGCCAGAAGCGCGCCGCCAAGGCCTGGGGCGAGGGCCGTTTCAAGAATTCGGTGATCCCGATCAAGGACCAGAACGGCCTCACCATTCTCGACCATGACGAGCACATGCGGCCCACGACCGACATGCAGTCGCTGGCCTCGCTCAATCCGTCCTTCGTCATGCCCGGCGAGATGGGCGGCTTCGACGCGGTTGCCGTGCAGAAACATCCGGAAGTCGAGGAAGTGAACCACGTCCACCATGCCGGCAATTCCTCCGGCATCGTCGACGGCGCCGCCGCCGTGCTGCTCGGCTCCAAGAAAGCCGGCAAGGCGATGGGTCTCAAGCCACGCGCGCGCATCCGCGCCTTCGCCAATATCGGCTCGGAACCGGTGCTGATGCTGACCGGTCCGGTCGACGTCACCGAGAAGCTCCTGAAGCGCGCCAAGATGAAGCAGTCGGACATCGACCTGTTCGAGCTCAACGAGGCCTTCGCCTCGGTCGTGCTGCGCTACATGCAGGCCTTCGACATCCCGCATGACCAGATCAACGTCAATGGCGGGGCGATCGCCATGGGCCATCCGCTCGGCGCCACCGGCGCGATGATCCTGGGCACGGTGCTGGACGAGCTGGAGCGCCGCGACCTCAACACCGCGCTGGTCACGCTCTGCATCGGCGCCGGCATGGGCACCGCAACCATCATCGAACGCGTCTGACGGGGAGAGAAGAGATGAGCTACACCAACTTCACCCTCGACGTGGACGCCGACGGCATCGCGCTGATCACCTGGGACATGCCGGACCGCTCGATGAACGTCTTCACCGAGGAGGTGATGCGCGAGCTGAACGCCATCGTCGACCATGTGGCCGGCGATGCCGCCATCAAGGGCGCGGTCATCACCTCGGGCAAGGACAGCTTCTCCGGCGGCGCCGACATCGCCATGCTGCAGAAGATGCTGGCGACCTTTGCCGTCGACAAGGAGGAGGATCTCGAGAAGGCGACCAAGGCGCTGTTCGACAATGCCGGCTACATGACCGGCCTGTTCCGCAAGATCGAGACCTGCGGCAAGCCATTTGTGTCGGCGATCAACGGCACCTGCATGGGCGGCGCTTTCGAGATGTCGCTTGCCTGCCATGGCCGCGTTGCCGCCGATTCCGACAAGGTGAAGATGGCCCTGCCCGAAGTGAAGATCGGTATCTTTCCCGGTGCCGGCGGCACCCAGCGCGTGCCGCGGCTGACCGACCAGCAGCAGGCGCTGCAGATGCTGACCACCGGGCAGAACCTGACGCCGCAAAAGGCGAAGGCGATGGGCCTGATCCACGAGATCGCAGAGCCTTCGAAACTGGTCGAGACCGCCAAGGCGATGATCCGGAACGGCCTGAAGCCGGTGGCGCCCTGGGACGAGAAGGGTTTCAAGCTGCCGGGCGGTCCGATCTATTCGGCGGCCGGCGCCAATCTCTGGCCACCGGCGATCGCTATCCTGCGTCGCGAAACCTACGGCAATTATCCAGCCGCGGCCGCGATCCTGAAATGCGTCTATGAAGGCCTGCTGGTGCCGTTCGACACGGCGCTCAGGATCGAGCAGCGCTATTTCACAGAGATCATGCAGTCGAAGGAAGCAGCGGCCATGATCCGCTCGCTGTTCGTCTCGCTGCAGGAACTGAACAAGGGCGCACGCCGTCCGGCCGGCGTGCCGGAGACCAAGTTCAAGAAGATAGGCATTCTCGGCGCCGGCTTCATGGGCGCCGGCATCGCCTATGTCACCGCACGAGCCGGCATTCCGGTTGTGCTGCTCGACCGCGATCTGCCGTCGGCCGAGAAGGGCAAGGCGCATTCCGACAGCCTGATGGCCGATCAGGTCAAGAAGGGCCGCGCCAAACCCGAAGACAAGGACAAGCTCCTGTCGCTGATCACGCCGACGGCGGACTATGCCGACCTTGCCGGCTGCGATCTCGTCGTCGAAGCGGTCTTCGAGGATTCGAGCGTCAAGAAGGAAGCCACGGAGAAGGCCGAAGCGGTGCTGAAATCGTCGGCGATCTTCGCTTCCAACACGTCCACCATCCCGATTACCGCGCTGGCGAAGAATTCGGTGCGGCCGAAGAACTTCATCGGCATCCACTTCTTCTCGCCGGTCGACAAGATGATGCTGGTCGAGATCATCCTCGGCAAGAAGACGGGCGACAAGGCCCTGGCCGTCGCCTTCGACTTCGTGCGCGCCATCAAGAAGACGCCGATCGTGGTCAACGACACGCGCGGCTTCTACGTCAACCGCTGCGTGCTGCGCTATATGTCGGAAGCCTATAAGATGCTGATCGAAGGTGTGCCTGCACCGATGATCGAGAACGCCGCCAAGGCTGCCGGCATGCCGGTCGGCCCGCTGGCGCTGACCGACGAGACCGCCGTCGACCTTGCTCAGAAGATCATGAAGCAGACCATCAGGGATCTGGGCGAGAAGGCCGTCGATCCCGGGCAAATGGCGCTGATCAACACCATGGTCGACACGCATGGCCGCTTCGGCCGCAAGAACGGCAAGGGTTTCTACGATTATCCGGCCAAGCCGGCGAAGAAGAAGCTGTGGCCGGGTCTGAAGGATCTCTATCCGCAGCTGAAGCCCGAGAAGGTCGACTATGAGGAGCTGAAGCAGCGCCTCTTGGTGACCATCGCGCTGGAAGCGGCGCGGGTGATGGAAGAAGGCATCGTCACCGATCCGCGCGAGGCGGACGTCGGCTCGATCCTCGCCTTCGGCTTCGCGCCCTTCACCGGTGGCGCGCTGTCCTACATCGACGGCATCGGCGCCAAGCGTTTCGTCAAGATCGCCAAGGGGCTGCAGAAGAAATATGGCGCCGAGTTCAAGGCGCCAAAACTCCTGCTCGACATGGCCGAGAAGGGCGAGACCTTCTATCAGCGCTTCGACCCCTATCAGAAGGGTGAAGTCAGAGAGGCAGCCTGATCAACCCAAGGTGTATGTCTGGAGGCGAATGGCCCGCACCATGGCCACGGCGTTGAGCCGTGGCCCCTACAGGGTCGGCGAGGAAAGCCGGCTGGCTTTTCGCTGCCTGCCGACCGACATCGACTTCAACCTGCATCTCAACAACGCCCGCTACATGATGCTGGCCGAGCGGGACTTCATGGTCTCACACCGGAATTTGCGCGACTGGCCAAGGCCGGCCTGATCGGCCTCGGCTCAGGCCGACCGGCCGAGCAGGAAATCGGCCACCTCATCCGAAAAGATCATCAGATCGTCGTCAAAGGCGACGACCTGCCGCCTCCCTTGAGTATCCGGCTGCCCGGTCGGCATTCCGTGCGCGACAAGCGTCTCGGCGCAACCCACCCAGTCGCCATCGCTTTCCGGCTCATTGACCGAGGCCCATCCGAGCGTTCCGCGCACATCGCGGCCGAAGCCGTGCCGCTCTGTCCAGTCCGCGCCATGCTCGAGCAGGAAGCGGGTGAGTTCCGCGTCGCCGCGAAAGACGGCATGGTTCAGCGCCGAGGCGTCCCAGTCGCCGCCGCGCCGGGCGATCGGCCAGCCGAGCCTGACCATCGCCTTCACCGCGTCGCGGCAGCCCTGTGCGGCGAGTTCGGGCAAGAGCCGCAATTGCTGGTCGGACAGCGAATCCGGCAGGTCGGGCCGCCGGGCCTTGATTGTCCGCGCCGCCGTCTCGTCACCGGTCGCGCAGGCGGCGATGAATTGCTCGTCGTCCAGAAGTGGACCTTCGTCACCTGATTGCCGCAGCCGCGCGGCGACATCCGGCAAGCCGAACCGCAGCGCAAGCTGATAGGCGCTCAGGCCTTCGGGTGTTCGCGCCGACGGGTCGGCGCCGGCCGCGAGCAGCGCTTCGATATGCGCCGGCGAACGGCGGCGCCGGATCGCCCACAGAAGCGGCCTGCCCCAATCGGAGGTCGGCTGACTCCCCGCCGATTCGTTTGGATCGGCATCCGGCGCGGCGAGCAGCAATTCCAGCGCCTCCAGGCTGTCGAGATCCAGGACGCGATAAAGCGCGTTCGAACCCGTGACGCGGGCGCCGGCCTCAAGCAGAAGCCGCGTGCAGGCGGGGTTCTCGAGCGAGTGGTAGAGCGACTCCCCGTCATTCGGATTGGCGCCCGCGTCGAGCAACAGCTTCGTCATCTCCGGATCGTGGTTCTGGCCGGCCGCGCCGTACAGCGCCGAGAGCTTATATTTATCCGAAGGCTTCTCCAGCGAGGCCGGCGGCCAACGGCTGCCGGTCGCCTGATTAGGATCGGCGCCGGCCGCGATGAGCAATCTCGCGGCGGCGTGAAGCGCGTCGCGAAAGCGTGGCATCCGCACCAGGCTCGAATGGGTCACGGCCACCAGCGGCGGCAGGTTCAGCGGGCCGCCGGGGCGGTTGACCCAGCCCGCGTCCCGCTTCATCGCCTCCCGCAGGACTGCTTCGTCGCCAACCGCGCAGGCCAGATATGCGTCGCCCCGTGTGAGGCCGGGATGTTCCTCGACCATGCGTGCTGCGGCCGCCGGGCTCGCGCGGTCGGTGCTGCCGCTGATGTCCCCGGCATAGACCAGTCCAGCCCAATTACGGAACGAGGAGGCGCGGTCGGCGCCATAGGCACGCTGCGCGGCGACGAAGCTGCCGAGGTCGCGCCAGGATGGGAAGCCATATTCGCGCGCCAGGCACGACTGGGCGTCATGCAGGCGAAGGCCGAGCGCGGCGATTGCCGGATCATCCTTGCCCAGCGCCAAAGGCAAGCTTTCGCGAAAGCGGGCGAGCGCGTCCGGCTCACCGCGACGGTAGGCCGCGAGCAGGTCCTTGGCCTGTTTCTTCAACAGGTCGAGATTGGGACGGTTGGGGAGTTGGTTCATGAAAACCTCCGTGCATTCTTCGCCGAAGGCCCGCAAATCCGGCTGCACAAAGGTTTGGCTGTCAGCTCATCGAGGCAAGTGGGTTCAACCCTTCCCGCGGACCCGGAGGCGGCTTGCACCGCAGGTCGACCATAAATTGATCCGGCCGCCGAGGTCAATCGGACGCCCGATATCGACCTTGCCCGTTTGCGCGACAGCGTATCACTTTCCATCCCGGTCCGCCGCTACCGGTGGACAATGGTGTGGTCGCGCGCTAGACAGGCTTGAGGCATTTTTTCCTGTTTGAAGGAGAGCGCGCGTGCTCTCACACGACCGCGTATGGGCCGCCATCGACGCTCTCGCCGAGCGCTATTCGCTCTCGGCTTCCGGTCTAGCCCGGCGCGCGGGTCTCGATTCGACGGCCTTCAACAAGTCGAAGCGCCTGTCGTCCGACGGCAGGCCGCGCTGGCCCTCGACGGAATCGCTGGCCAAGATCATCGAGGCCACCGGCGCGTCGCTCGAGGAATTCACCGGACTGGTCGAAGGGCGCGGCGGCGTCTCCATAGCCCAACAGCGCAGCGCCGTCCCGTTGCTTGGTTTTGCCCAGGCCGGCGCCGGAGGCTTCTTCGACGATGCCGGCTATCCGGCGGGACAGGGCTGGGATCTGGTCGAGCTGCCGGCGCGGGCGACCGAGACGTCCTACGCGCTGCAGGTACAGGGCGATTCCATGCTGCCGCTCTACCGCAATGGCGACGTGCTGATCGTCGAACCGGGCGCGCCGACGCGCAAGGGCGACCGTGTCGTCGTCAAGACCACCGCCGGCGAGGTGATGGCCAAGGTGCTCGATCGGCAAACGGTGAAATCGATCGTGCTGGTTTCGCTCAACCCCGCTCACCCGGACCGCGACATCCCGACGCGCGACATCGAATGGGTGGCGCGCATCGTCTGGGCGAGCCAGTAGGCCAGCTTATGCGGATTCTTCAGACAGCCCTGGCGGTTCTGGCAATTCCCGTGATGGCGGCGCTCGTCGTAACCGGCGGGCGTGCAATCAAAGGCAGTGAGAGCACGATCACGGTGGATCGGATCGATCCGGACGCGCTTGCGGATCCGAGCTCTGAGTCGCAGCCGGACGAGCCCGCGACCTCGGCCATTCCCGCGCCCGCCGCTCCGCAGCCACCTGTTCATTCGAGGGCCATCGATCCCGACGTCGTGGCGCCGCCCGCTCTCTCGGATAGCGAACTCGAACGGGTGGAACCGCGCGCGCCACTCAGTGATCTGGCGCTGGCCGGGCCGCCCAAGCCGCCCAAAACGAAGATGCCAGGCGACTGGAACGGCACAAAATTGTTCCAGCCGGTCGCCACCGCCGCCGGGCTCATCGAGTCGAAGGGCTACGCGGTCGCCGTGTCCGGCGTGGACGTCGTCAAAGCCGACGAAACCTGCAGCGACACGGGCAAGAGCTGGGCCTGCGGCACGCGCGCCAGAACAGCCTTCCGCGCCTTCCTGCGTGGCCGTGCGGTCGCCTGCACGGTGCCGCCGGACGGCGGTCGCGACATCATTACCGCCGAATGCCATATCGGCAATCAGGACATAGGCCAGTGGCTGGTCGAGAATGGCTGGGCGCGCGCGGCGCAAGGCGGCCCCTATATCGAGGCCGGGAACAAGGCCCGCGCCGCAAAGAAGGGTATTTTCGGCCCGGCGCCAAAGCTTGACGGCCTGCCGGCGCTGCCGGCCGCGTCAGGGCCGGCGCCGGTGGCGCCGGATTCGATCCTGCCGGCCGATGGCGGCGCCGTTACGCCGCCAGTTGACCAGCTAGCGCCCGCTCAATGAGCGCGCGCGTCTCGGCGATGCCGTAAAGCGCCGCGAAGGAACCGAAGCGCGGTCCGCGCTCCTGGCCGATCAGCACCTGGTAGATCATCTGGAAGAAGACGACCGACACGCCGGGTCCGCCTTCCGGACTCTGCTTGGAATGATCCTGGTAGCGCTCGATCTTGCGCGCGACATTGAGCGCGGCATTCTGGATCGCCTCGCCGTCGGCGCCTTGCGGCAGCGCGCCGAGCGCGCCGGAAAGCTTGGCCAGCGCCTCGCGCTCCACCTCGTCGGCGGCGCGGTAGACCTTGGTAGGCTTCACGAAGTCGTCGAAATAGCGGATCGCGTAGCCGGTCAGCCGGTCGAGCTCCGGATGCGTCTTCGGCGTCACGCCCGGTGCATGCCGCGAGATGAAGCCCCACAGCACCGCCTTGTCATGCGCGTTGGAGGCGCTGACCAGGTTGAGCAGCAGCGCGAAGGGCACCGGCAGGTCGATGGCCGGCGGGTTGCCGTCATGCATGTGCCAGACCGGATTGCCGAGCCGCTCCTTCCAGTCCTGGCGCGGATAGGCGCCAAGAAAAGCGTAGTACTCGTCGACAGCCTTCGGGATGACGTCGAAATAGAGCTTCTTCGCCTGCCGCGGCCGCTGGTACATGTAGAGGCCGAGGCTCTCCGTCGGTGCGTAGGTCAGCCATTCGTCGATGGTCAGGCCGTTGCCCTTCGACTTCGAGATCTTCTGGCCTTCCTCGTCGAGGAACAGCTCGTAGACGAAATGCTCCGGCGCGCGCCCGCCGAGGATGTTGCAGATGCGGTCATAGATCACCGCATTGGTCTGGTGGTCCTTGCCGAACATCTCGAAATCGACGCCGAGCGCCGCCCAGCGCATGCCGAAATCCGGCTTCCACTGCAGCTTCACATGGCCGCTGGTGACAGGCAGGGTCGTCTCGGTGCCTTCGTCGTCGAAGGTGACGGTGCCGGCCTTGGCGTCGACATTTATCATCGGCACGTAGAGCACGCGGCCGCTCTTCGGCGAGATTGGCAGGAACGGGCTGTAGGTCGCCCGGCGCTCCGGCCCGAGCGTCGGCAGCATCACGCCCATGATCTCGTCATAGCGTTCGGCGGCGCGCCGCAGCACCTCGTCGAAACGGCCGGCCTTGTAGTACTGCGTTGCGCTGGCGAATTCGTAGTCGAAGCCGAACGTGTCGAGGAAGCGGCACAGCATCGCATTGTTGTGGTCGGCGAAGCTCGCATAGTCGCCGCCGAACGGATTGGGCACCGAGGTAAGCGGCATATGCAGATAGGGCTCAAGCGCGGCGCGGTCCGGCACGCTCTCCGGGATCTTGCGCATACCGTCCATGTCGTCGGAGAAGCACAGAAGCTTGGTCTTGATCTTGTCTTGCGTCAGCACGCGGAAGGCATGCCGCACCATGGTCGTGCGCGCCACCTCGCCGAAGGTGCCGATATGCGGCAAGCCGGACGGGCCATAGCCGGTCTCGAACAGGACGGTCTCGGGAAAGTCCTTGCCCTTGTAGCGGGCGATGACTTTCTTCGCTTCCTCGAACGGCCAGGCCTTGCTCTCGGCCGCTGCGGCAAGCATCTCGGGAGTGAGATCGATGATGTTTGATCCCGTCATGTCAAAGTTCCAGTCATGGCCGTCTTCGCGGTGGATAAGGATTTGTCGACCGGTCTCTAGGCGTGACAGGCTGGAGCGTCAACGATTTGCGGCGGTTTTCCTTGCGACGCCACGATAGCGCTCTTACGTTCGAGGCCCATTCATGCAGTGCATGTCACCCAAAAGTGTGTCACGGTTTTGGAGAGATGACATGCGCGCCTTTAGGAGTTTTGAATGCCTTCATTGACGCCGCACGAAGCCCTGATCCACCTGATGGTCATCACATCGGCCTCCGATCGCGATATGACGGATGTCGAGCTGGCACGGATCGGCGACGTCGTCCGCTCCTGGCCGGTGTTCGTCGACTTCAACCAGGACAGGCTGGTTGCAGTGGCACAGGCGTGTCAGAAGGCGCTGCATGAGAAGGACGGGCTGGAAGGCGTGCTGGCGCGCGTCGCCGAGGCGCTGCCGGAGCGGCTGCGCGACACCGCTTATGCGGCTGCTTTCGAGGTTGCCGCCGTCGATCTCGAAATGCGTATGGAGGAAGTGCGCGTCCTGCAGCTCATCCGCCTCAAGCTCGACCTCGACACGCTGACCGTCGCCGCGATCGCCCGCGCGGCCAAGGCGCGCTTGCGCACGCTGACATGAAGCAATCCAGGAAAAGTGCGAGCGGTTAGGCTCGGCGACTTCGCCGCAGCCTTCTGTTCGGAATTGCTGGATAACCGGCTAGAAAAAACTCACCGGGAAATAGCGCAGGTAGAACTCGGCGAAGGTGCCTTTGATCGAGATTTCCTGCAGCGCGTAGTCGAAGGCGGCGGCAAGCGCAGTGTCGTTCTTGCGGGTGGCGATCGCCATGCCCGAGCCCAGATATTCCGGCGCCAGATACGGACCGCCGGCGAAGCGGCAGCAGCCGGCTGCGTCCGAGCCGCCCAGCCAGAAAGCAAAGCGCATGCCATCGCCGAAAGCGGCGTCGACCTTGCCGGCCTTGAGGTCGGCATAGAGGTCTTCCGGTGTGTCGAAGGTCACCACCTGCACGGTGTTGAAATAGCCGCGCAGCATTTTCTCATGCGCCGAGCCGGCGACGACGCCGACCCGCTTGCTGCGCAGCTTGTCGAGGATCGGCTCGGCGAAGGCCTTCGCCTTGGGCATGATGAAGCGCGCCGGGAATTGCATGTAGGAGCGCGAGAAGGCGTATTTCTCGCGGCTGTCCGGCGTCGCGGCAATGCCGGCGATGATCGCCTCGCCTTCGCCTTTCTGCAGAGCATCGTCCAGTTCGTTCCACGGCAAAGCCTGGACCTGGCATTTTTCGGCGACGCCCAGTTCCGCGCAGATCGCCCGCGCCAGATCGACGTGGAAACCCGACAGGCGGCCGGCGCCGTCGAGGAAGTTGAACGGCGGAAAATCAGTGGTGGTGAGAAATCTGAGCCGCGGCAGCGCGGAGAGATCGGGCTTCGGCAGCCGCTCCTTGGCGTCCCACAATACCGGCACCTGCGGCTCCGCCGCCTGAGTCGCACCGGAAAAGGGCAGCACCCCGCTCAGCACCGACATCAGGGCCAGAAATATGCACCGCAAGATCACGATATGGCTCCGCACCTGTCCCCGTTCCTTGGCTTTTCGTATGAAAAGGGGGGCAGGCACAACGGTTTTTGATTTCAAGCAGCCAAATTAGGCGTATGCTTTAGCACGTTTGCAAGTGACCTTGCGTGCCGGAAGGGGGAAGCTGCCGGTTTTGCTGAGGAGATTGCGACGCGGGGGTTGATGGCGAAGGGGGGTTCGGGCATCTACCGTCGGTAATGAAAAAGCAGAAGCAACATGGGGTAGATGTTGCGATGGGCCTGTTCGACAGAACTCTGGAATACATAGACCAGTTGCAGCATGCTGGCACCGCGGCCGCGGTCTGCGAGAGGCTGCTCGGCATCACCTCGAGCTTCGGCCTGACCGCCTTGATGGCGGGAACCGTGCCGCAGCCGGGCACGCCGCGCGGCCGCCAGAAACAGCACGTGATGCTTTGCGATTGGCCCGGCGATTGGCTTGAGCGCTATGTGGCGCGTAACTATGTCGACCACGACCCGGTCGTCAGCCACATGAAGCAGCTTCAGGCGCCGTTCCAATGGCGGGACGCTTCCAAGACCGCCCTGATCGACAAGAACAGCGACGAAGTCATGGGCGACGCCCGCGAGTTCAAGCTGCGCGACGGCCTGGCGTTTCCGCTGGTCACGCTCGACGGCCAGATCGTCATGGTCTCGCTGGGCGGCGAATCCGTTGAATTGTCGGATGCGGAATTCGGAATGGTATCGCTCGCGTCGACCTATGCGATAGGCCGCGCCATGCAACTGCACACCAAGGCCGACAACGTCATCGATCACATAGAATTGACGGCGCGTGAGCGGGAGTGCCTGCAATGGGCCGCCGTCGGCAAGTCCGAATGGGAGATCTCGCAAATCCTCGGCATCTCGGAACACACTTCCGAGAAACACCTTCTTAACGCCAAGAGCAAACTCGGCGCAGCCAACCGGGTGCAGGCAGTCGCGGAGGCGATTAGGCGCGGCTATATTAGCTAGGTCGGCCGTGCCGACCTGGAAATTCTTGCCTGCGCATTCGCGTAATATTTTAAGGGACGTCACGGCCGTATCTTCCTCTTAAGCCCAGGAGACGGCTAATGCTTTTTGCCCTTACCACTCAGGAACTGATGGAACGCCCCGACCTTTGGGAAGCGGTCCATCGCTTGCGCTACAAGATCTTCGTCGAGGAGATGGGTTGGACCGATCTCGACCGTCCGGACCAGCTCGAGATCGACCAGTTCGATCATGACGAGGCCGAACACCACCTCGTCATCCGCAACGGCGAACTGGCTGGTTACCAGCGCATGCTGCCGACCACACGGCCGCATCTTCTGACGGACGTTCTGTCGGATCTCTGCGAAGGACCGTCCCCCTCGGGGCCGAATGTCTGGGAACTGACCCGCTACGCGGTGGCTCCGGGTTTTCGCGACGGCAAACGCGGCGTCTCGACCGTCGGCACCGAGCTGATCGCCGGCTTCGTCGAATGGGGCCTGAAGCGCAACGTCAACCAGGTCATCATCGAGTTCGAGCCGATGTGGGTGCTGCGCGCCCTGCAACTGTACTTCCTGGCGACGCCGCTCGGTTACCAGCGCACCTATGGCAACCAGCAGGTCGTGGCGACGCTGCTCACCTTCACCGAGCATACGCTCGATGTCGTGCGGGCCCGCCGCAACCACCACCTGCCGGTGCTGAACCGGGGTTATCCCGGTCTGCTCGGCCTCAAGCAGGCTTCGTGATGGAGGCGGTCATGAGTTTCCATCCCGAACCGGAACTGCGCGGCCATACGCTGGTCGTCACCGTGTCCTCGCATGACGGCCGGCCAGTGCTCGACAGACACGCCTATGCGAGCCTTGCCAGGACCTTGCGCGATGCGGCGGTCAACGACGAGGTCCGCGTCGTCATGCTGCGCGGCCTTGCCGGCTGCTTCTGCCTTGGCGGCGACTTCTCGGAGTTCCTCGACGCCACCAAGCACCGAGAGTTGATCGCCGCCGTCACCGACATGTTCCGCATGTTGGCGACCTTCCCCAAGCCGGTCCTTGCCTGCGTCGACGGCGATGCTGTCGGCGTCGGCTGCACCATCCTGTTCCATTGCGACATGGTGATCGCTTCCAGGGGCAGCACCTTCAGGGTGCCGTTCGTCGATTTCGGCCTGGTGCCGGACGCGGCGACCAGCATTTTGGCGCCCCAGAAGCTCGGCTATGCCGGTGCGTTCCGCTTCTTCTGCCTGGGCGATACGTTGGGCGTCGAGGACGCCAAGGCACTGGGCCTGGTCGGCGAGATCGTGACGCATGGCAGCGCCGAGGAAGCAACGCTGGCAAGGGCCAAACAGCTGGCCAAGAAGCCTGTTGCGGCATTGCTGCAGACGCGCAGCCTGCTCAAGGGAGATACGGATGTGTTGTGCGACCGCATCGACCACGAGATCACGCTGTTCCAGCAGGCGCTTCAGGATGACACCACGCTGAAGCGGCTGCAGCGGATTGCTCGCCTGGCCGCCTGAGCGCCCGGCATGAAACCTCAGCGCCGCGCAAGCCGAAAGGCGCGCGGCGCTGTAACTCGTCCGGAACCGCGTTACCACGCGGGTAGGGCAGGCCAGCGGTTCCAGACGAAGAACAACAACTAGTCTTTCACGAATTCCGGCCCCTCGCCGATGATCTTCTTGTCGGGTTTGCCGACGGCGTCGAGGTCCCTTCCGTCATAGGGCAGGGAAAGCAGGATACGCTGGATCACCGCGAGCCGGGCGCGTCGCTTGTCATTGGCCCGCACGACGATCCAGGGCGAGAACTCCTTATGCGTGCGCTCGATCATCTGGTCGCGCGCCCTGGTGTAGTCGTCCCATTTGCTGACGCCGGCAATGTCGATCGGCGAGAACTTCCAGTTCTTCAGCGGCGACCAGCGGCGGTCATGGAACCGTTCGAGCTGCGTTTCGCGGCCGATATTCAGCCAGAATTTGAAGAAATGGATGCCTTCGTTGCAGATCATCCGCTCGAAATGCGGCGTCTCGTCCAGGAATTTCTCGTGCTGCTCCGGCGTGCAGAACCCCATGACCGGCTCGACGCCGGCGCGGTTGTACCAGGAGCGGTCGAAGGTGACGAACTCGCCCGAAGTCGGGAAATGGTCGACATAGCGCTGGTAATACCATTGCCCCGCCTCGGTCGGCGTCGGCTTGGGCAGCGCGACGTTGCGGGCCGTACGCGGGTTCATATATTGCCGCAGCACGAAGATCGTGCCGCCCTTGCCGGCCGCGTCTCTGCCCTCGAAAAGCGCCATCACCCGCTTGCCGGTGGCCTGCAGCCAGGCCTGCGCCTTGACCAGTTCGATCTGCAGCTCTTCGAGCTCCTTTTCGTAGTCCTCGCTTTTCATCTTCTTGTCGTAAGGATAACCGCCGGCGGTAAGCTTGTTGTCCTCGATCCAGTCAGGCAGCACCGGATTGTCGATGTCGAACGCTCGCTCCTTGCCGCCGATCTTGATCTTGATCGGCGCCGTGGCGGGCACCGCTTCAGCCGTTTCCTTGGCATTTTTCATCCGGACGAACCTTTCCAGTTTGCGGACTCATGCTATGGAGCCTGTGCAGCGCAGCGCGCACTCGGGCGCAAAGACGCTGCAGCATTTTGATCTTGCGCATGAACCTTCGCGAAAATCGATCCTGATTTCCAGGGTCCCATGCGTCAGGCCGGCCCAGCGAGCCGGCTGACCGGTCGAACGGGATGCGGGGTGGCGCGGGCCTATGGCAGAGACGGGCGCGGGACAAGACAACAAGGGGCGAGCCTTGGCAGGGCGGCTGGCGCGCAACCGCTGGCTGCTTGGCGCAGGCGTTTTCGCGGTCCTTGCCGTTTATTTTTTCGCCGGCGCATCCGACTATGTGCTCGTGCTGGCCCTGGTCGCGCTGGCGGCCGCGGCGATGCTGCCCGCGGAAGCCGAACGCCAGCCGGCCGATGCGGGGGCAGCGATCGAGGCCAGCGGGCTGCAGAGGCTCTCCGGCGAATATCTGGCCGCCGCGGTCGCCGACCCGCTGATCATCTTCGACCATTCCGCCACCATCGTTCACGCCAACGCCGCCGCCTTCGCCGCCTTCGGCGGACTGGCGCCCGGCATGTCGCTGTCGCTCAAGTTCCGCGCCCCGGAGATGCAGGCGCTGCTCGACAGCATCCTTGCCGGGGAAGTCGCTTCCGATGCGGTCGACTACACCGAAAAGCTGCCGGTGGAACGCACATATCGGGTCAGCGCGTCCACGGTCGGCCATGCCACCGGCCTTTACGTGCTGGTGTTCAAGGATCAAAGCGAGACGCGTCGTATCGATCGCATGCGAGCCGACTTCATCGCCAATGCCAGCCATGAGCTGCGCACGCCGCTTGCCTCGATCGCCGGCTTCATCGAGACGCTGCGCGGGCCGGCCCGCAACGATCCGGCGGCGCGCGACCAGTTCCTGCAGATCATGCAGAACCAGACCGGCCGCATGGCCCGCCTGATTGACGATCTGCTCTCGCTGTCGCGGTTGGAGATGAAGCCCTATCTGGGTCCCGGCACCGAGGTCGATCTTCGCCAGACGATCGACAGCGTCATCGATTCGCTCGGGCCGCTGGCCGGTGAGAACGGCGTCGTCATCGAGCGGGAGTTCGCCAACGCACCGCTCGTCGTTCCCGGCGATCGCGACGAACTATTCCAGGTTTTCGAGAATCTCCTGGAGAATGCCTGCAAATACGGCCAGGCAGGCGGGCGTGTCACCGTATCGATCGCCGGAGGCGAGGATGGCCAGCAGCCGGGCTTCGACGTCACGATAAGGGATTATGGTCCGGGCATTGCCGAAGAACACATCCCGCGCATCACCGAGCGCTTCTACCGCGTCGACCTCGAAAACAGCCGCGCCCAGAAAGGCACCGGGCTTGGCCTTTCGATCGTCAAGCATATATTGACCCGTCACAACGCAAGATTGTCGATCAAGTCGGAAGTCGGCAAGGGCGCGGCGTTCACGGTTCATTTGCCGGCTCGCTGATCGTATATCGGTTACCAACCGGGATTTTCTTCTTTCTGTCATGCGGTTCACGTATCAGCGACGGATTGAGGGAACGCACCAGCCGGCACAAACCGGGAAGGCATATCCATGCAGTCCGTTCATATCGCCAGTGCCTATGATGAAGAGCTGAAGTTCCTGTCGAAGCGCATCGCCGCAATGGGCGGCCATGCCGAGCGCATGGTCGAACAGGCGGTCGCGGCCCTGGTTAATGTCGACCATGGCCTCGCGCAGAAGGTCATCCAGGACGATCTCGTCCTCGACGAAGGACAGCGCGAGGTCGACGACAAGGCCATCATCATAATCGCCAGGCGCCAGCCGATGGCGACGGATCTTCGCGAGATCGTCGGCGCGATCCGTATCTCGGCCGATATCGAGCGTGTCGGCGACTTGGGCAAGAACGTCGCCAAGCGCGTGGCCTCGGTGGACGGCCGCCAGCCGAATAGCCTTTTCCGCGGTATCGAGGCGCTTGCCAATCTGGCGCTGACGCAGCTCAAGGAAGTGCTCGACGTCTACGCCTCGCGCTCGGTCGAGAGGATTGGCCTCGTGCGCGACCGGGACGACCAGATCGACGCCATGTACACCTCGCTGTTCCGCGAGCTCTTGACCTACATGATGGAAGATCCGCGCAACATCACACCCTGCACGCATCTTCTGTTCTGCGCCAAGAACATCGAGCGCATCGGTGACCACGCGACCAATATCGCCGAGACGATCTATTACATCGTCACAGGCGACCAGATGCCGACCGACCGGCCGAAGGGCGACAGGACCGACAAGGTCGTGCTTTCCGGCACGGTGCCGGCTAAGTGAACCGCCGCCTCTCGAATGGCTTCCTGATTTAGGATAAGCTCCTCCAGGGACAGCGATTTTGTCAGTCGCGTCTCGGGAGGTTTGCGATGGAACAAGTTCGAAACCTGACCCCGGCCCCAACGTCGGGCATCATTGCATCCAGCGTCTATTCGGGCGGCAAGCGCATTGCCGACATCGCCATCGAACAGGCCGGCGAATGGGCGGCAAAACCCGGCCATGTCGTCTGGATCGGCCTGCTCGAGCCTGATCGCAACCTGCTGCTCCGGGTGCAGGCGCAATTCCACCTGCATGATTTGGCGATCGAGGATGCCGAGCATCCGCATGCGCGCCCGAAGATCGAGCAATATGGCGACGCGCTTTTCATCGTTGCCCGCACCGCGCAATTGATCGACGGCCGTGTCACTTTCGGCGAGACGCATCTGTTCGTCGGCGCCGGCTACATCGTCAGCGTCCGGCACGGCCCGTCGACCTCTTACGCCGCCGTGCGCCAGCACTGGGAGAGCTGCCCGCATTCGCTCGCCAAAGGCGAGGATTTCGTCCTCTACGCCATCCTCGACTTCATCGTCGACAACTACATGCCGGTGCTGGAGCAGATCGAGGACGAGGTCGAGGCGATCGAGGACAAGGTGCTTCTGAAGCCGATGACCGGTTCCGATATCGAGCGGCTTTACATGCTGCGCCGCGATCTGCTGCGGCTGCGCAATGCGGCGCTGCCGCTGGTCGAGGTCTGCCGTCGGCTGACCAGCGCCGACCTGCCGCAGATACATGCCGCCATGCATCCGCTGTTTCGCGACGTGACCGACCACATCCGCACCGTGCAGGAAAAAATCGACTCCCTGCGCGAGGTTCTGGCCTTCGCTTTCGAAGCCAGTCTGCTGGTCGGGCAGAGCCAGGAAACCGCAATATCCAAGAAGCTCGCCTCATGGGCCGCCATCCTGGCGGTGCCCACGGCCTTCGCCGGCATCTACGGCATGAACTTCTCCGACATGCCGGAACTGAAGATGGAATACGGCTATCCGGCCGTCTTGGTGGCGATCGCGCTCATCTGCGCGTTCCTGTACTGGCGGTTCAAGAAGAATGGATGGCTGTGAAGGGAGGGAGTAGGGGAGTAGGGAGCGAGTAGCGAATAGGGAGTAGCGAGTAGGGGAAATAAGTTGCCCTTTTCGCGAAACTCAATCCAGTTCTATTCGCTATTCGCTATTCGCTATTCGCTATTCGCTATTCGCTCAGCGTGCCCTGCGCCGCTCCCCGGCCGGCTGAAACGCCACCCGGGAATGATACTTGCAGTAGGGTCCCGTTTCGGCGGCGTCGTTGCCGCAGAAGTTGAAGTCTTCCGACAGCGGATCGCCGTTCGGCCATTTGCAGGTGCGTTCGGTCAGCTCGACGAGCTGCAGATGCCGCGAGATAGGCACGACCACGTTCTCGACCGGTCGGATATAGTGGCGCGCGACCGGCTCGGCGTCGAACTGCACCTGCAGCGCGGTGGCGCCGATGGTGGTGGTCACGTGACGCGTGGCACTTGCGGCGCGGGTCACCGATTTCTGCATCGAGGCGCCTTGCGTCGCCTTCTTCTGGCGCGCCGGAGCGGCCGTTGCGCGGCCGCGGCCCGACAGCTTCAGGCGATGCACCTTGCCGATGACGGCGTTGCGGCTCACCCCGCCGAGCTGTGCGGCGATCTGGCTGGCGCTCAGACCCTCCGACCACAATTTCCTGAGAAGTTCGACTCGCTCGTCAGTCCAGTTCATGAGACCGCGCTCCTGCTGAGGCGTGCGGCAGTCAGAATCCTTTCCCGCCCCCGGCTCTCGCCGGGCAAACAACACCACATATACCGGGTGATTAGGTCCGCCGCACGAAATCTAGTTATTTCTCGACTACAAATACCTTATGCGCTGACTCGGTGACAAGAGTCCCCAGGGCAACATGATTCGGTTTTTTCGGTTTTCCCCAACTTGCCGGCCTACTTATGAGCCGGCGTGGCGTCAGGGGCTTGCCACGCGCTTGTGCGCGACGTTTTCGTTGACTTCATGGCCGAAAACCATGATAAGCCGCAAAGGCCGCCGCATTGGCGGCTTTTTTGATTTCCGGTTCCGGAGACGCATATAATGAGCGGTTCGGCGCTTTACGAGACCTTTGCTCGCGCACCCCTGGCTTTCGACCGCGGTGAGGGGACCTGGCTGGTCACCGACAAGGGCGAGCGATATCTCGACTTCGCCGGCGGCATCGCGGTGAATTCGCTGGGCCACAGCCATCCGCATCTGGTCGCGGCGCTCACCGAGCAGGCTGCCAAGCTGTGGCACGTCTCCAACCTCTATGAGATCCCGGAACAGCGCCGGCTGGGCGAGCGGCTGGCTGAGGCGACCTTTGCAGACAAGGTGTTCTTCACCAATTCCGGTGCCGAGGCGCTGGAATGCGCCATCAAGACGGCCAGGCGCTATCAATTCGTCAAGGCCCATCCCGAGCGTTTCCGCATCATCACCTTCGAGGGTGCCTTTCACGGCCGCACGCTGGCGACGATCGCCGCCGGCGGCCAGTATAAATATCTCGAAGGCTTCGGCCCGAAGGTCGAGGGATTCGACCAGGTGGCTTTCGACGACATCGACGCCGCTGAGAAGGCGATCACGCCGGAGACCGCAGCGATCCTGATCGAGCCGGTGCAAGGCGAGGGCGGCATACGCCCGGTGCCGACGCAATCGCTGAAGCGGCTGCGGCAACTCTGCGACAAGCACGGCCTGCTTTTGATCTTCGACGAGGTCCAGTGCGGCATCGGTCGCACCGGCAAGCTGTTCGCGCATGAATGGTCAGGCGTCACCCCCGATCTGATGGCGATCGCCAAGGGCATCGGCGGCGGCTTCCCGATGGGCGCCTGCCTTGCCACCGACGAGGCGGCGACCGGCATGACGGCCGGCGTGCACGGCACCACCTTCGGCGGCAATCCGCTGGCGATGGCCGTCGGCAACGCCGTGCTCGACGTGGTGCTGGCCGACGGCTTCCTCGAGGACGTGCAGCGCAAGGCGCTGCTTCTGAAGCAGGGCCTTGCGGCGGTGGCCGATGAATTCCCCGACGTCATCGAGGGAATCAGGGGAACCGGCCTTATGCTCGGCCTGAAATGCGCCATGCCCAACGCCAAGGTGAACATGGCGCTGCGCGACCAGCACCTGCTTGCCGTGCCGGCGGGCGACAACGTCATCCGCCTCCTGCCGCCGCTCACCGTCACCGACGAGGAGATCGGCGAGGCGCTGGAGCGCATTCGCGGCGGCGCCAAGCGCCTGACCGACGCGATTGCCGCCGAAGCCGCCAAATAATTTCTGGAACCTGCCGATGAGTGTTCGCCACTTCACCGATCTGTCCGCCGTTTCCGCGGGCGACCTGCGCATCATGCTGGACGACGCGGTGGCGCGAAAGACCAGGCTCAAGGCGGGTGAGCGTTCAAAACCGCTCGATGGCAAGGTGCTGGCCATGATCTTCGATAAGCCGTCGACGCGCACGCGCGTGTCCTTCGATGTCGGCATGCGCCAGCTCGGCGGCGAGACCATCATGCTGACCGGCACCGAGATGCAGCTCGGCCGTTCGGAGACGATCGCCGACACGGCGAAAGTGCTGTCGCGCTATGTCGACGCCATCATGATCCGCACCACCTCGCACGACCGGCTGCTGGAGCTCACCGAGAACGCCACCGTTCCGGTCATCAACGGGCTGACCGACGACACGCATCCCTGCCAGCTCATGGCCGACATCATGACCTTTGAGGAGCATCGCGGTCCGGTGTCCGGCAAGACTTTCGCCTGGACCGGCGACGGCAACAATGTGCTGCATTCGCTCCTGGAGGCCTCGGCGCGCTTTAGCTTCAACCTCAATGTCGCGGTGCCGGAAGGCAGCGAGCCTTTCGGGAAATATGTCGACTGGTCGAAGGCCAATGGCGGCAAGGTTCGGTTTTCCAGGTCTGCCGAGGAAGCCGTCGACAAGGCCGACTGCGTCGTCACCGACAGCTGGGTCTCCATGGGCCAGGAGCATCGCGCCCGCGGCCACAACGTCTTCCTGCCCTATCAGGTCAATGCGGCGCTGATGGCAAAGGCCAAGCCCGATGCATTGTTCATGCACTGCCTGCCGGCGCATCGCGGCGAGGAGGTCACCGATGAGGTGATCGACGGGCCGCATTCGGTGGTCTTCGACGAGGCCGAGAACCGGCTGCACGCCCAGAAGGCTGTGCTGGCCTGGTGTCTGGGCGCGTGAGAAGGGCTGGACCTGACCGCTTCCGGCCCGATCGGGCTCAACTTGATCTGGGGACATGTGATGCCTATTTGCGGGCCATCACGTAAATTGAACGCGCTTCGACGCATGCGGCTCACCGGGCGGCATGGCTGCGCCCCGGAGTATTGTCATGTTGGAAACCCAGACCTTGGCTGAGCATAAACCCCAACTCGGTGAATTCGGCTTCGCCGGCGACGATCATGTCGTGCCTTATGAGGTCGCGCCGCTCGATGTGCGCGGCCGCACCGTGCAGCTCGGGCCGATGCTCGACGCTATTCTGAGCCGCCACGATTACCCTGAGCCCGTCGCCCGCCTGCTGGCGGAAGCCTGCGTGCTCACCGTGCTGCTCGGCACCTCGTTGAAGTTCGAAGGCAAGTTCATCCTGCAGACCCGCACCGACGGTCCGGTCGACATGCTGGTGGCCGATTTCACCACGCCGCATGCGCTGCGCGCCTATGCGCGCTTCGATGCCGACCGGCTGCAGGCGCTGACCGCCGCCGGCGAGACCTCGCAGCAGACGCTGCTCGGCGACGGCGTCTTGGCCTTGACGATCGACCAGGGCCCGCATACGCAGCGCTACCAAGGCATCGTCCAGCTCGACGGCACCTCGCTCGAGGACGCCGCGCGCACCTATTTCCGGCAGTCGGAGCAGATCCCGACCGATATCAAGATGTCGGTCGCCAAGCTGGTCACGCCCGGCCCGGCCGGCGCGCGCGAGCAGTGGCGCGCCGGTGGCATTCTGGCGCAATTCCTGCCGCAATCGCCGGAGCGCATGCGCGTTCCCGATATTTCCGGCGGCGACGGCGATCCGCGTGACGTCGCGGACCAGCCGGCCGACAATTCCTGGCAGGAGTTGCTGGCGCTGCTCGGCACGATCGAGCCGACCGAGTTGATCGACCCGACGGTGGGCGCCGAGCGATTGCTCTACCGGCTGTTCCACGAACACGGCGTGCGCGTTTTCCGCGGCGTCCCTGTCGCCGACCAGTGCTCCTGCTCGCGCGACAAGATCCGCGGCATTCTCGAAGGCTTTTCGGCTGAGGAGATCAAGGACTCGACCGAAGAGGGCGGCATCCATGTCGCCTGCGAGTTCTGCTCGACCCAATACGACTTCGACCCGGCTGAATTCGCGAAGTAAGCGCTCTTCCTTCTCCCCGTTCCACGGGGAGAAGGTGCCCAAAGGGCGGATGAGGGGCGGCGCCAACGTTGGCCGTGATAGCGTCCGCCGTAGCGAAGCTGTTGTCCGCCTCAAGGAAAATCTCGGAAGCCCGGCGCCGCCCCTCATTGCCCTGCCGGGCATTTCTCCCCGTATAGAGACGGCAGAAAAACGCTAATTCACCGTGCGCCTTGTCCCCGGCATATCGAGCGAGAAAGCCGGAATGGCGATATCGAACGTCTCGCCGCGGCCGTTGCGCATCGTGTAATGGCCGACCATGATGCCTGATGGCGTCGAGAGCGGGCAGCCCGAGGTGTACTGGTAGCTGTCGCCGGGATTGAGTTCCGGCTGGTCGCCGACGACGCCGGCGCCGCGCACCTCCTCGACCCGGCCCTGGCCGTCGGTGATGTGCCAGTAGCGCGACACAAGCTGCACGAACTCGTCGGAGCGGTTGTCGATCGTCACCTGATAACCCCAGACATAGCGGTTCTCGGACGGATCGGAGCGGTCCTCCAGATAGAAGGGCCTGACCAGCACTTCGATGTTGCGCGTCACTGCGCGATACATGGGCCACTCCGGTTGCCGCCGCGGAACATATGTCACGCTCCGCTCTTGATACGCAGCGCCGACCATCCTGTCAGCCTTGTAAGCGCAGGTGCCGAAAAACAATGTCATTTAAGTGACACATGACAATGTTGGTGTGCACAAACATGCCGGGCGACTCGGACGCTCTGTAACAGTTGAAACGGTCGCGTGCGGCCTAAAGCAATTCCAGGAAAAGCGCGAGCGGTTAGGCTCGGCGCCTTCGCCGTAGCCTTCCGTCCGGAATCGCGTGAAAACAAGGAGATGGAGTGGGTCGCCGTTTGCGTGAAACGGTGAAACTCTCCATCGGGAGTGACCAGATCTCGATGGAACTGACTATCGCAGCCGGCCTGGCTTCGTCAGCGCTTCTTTCCTTCAATCTCGCCAGCATCCTGCTCGCCTCGTCGCGGCTGAAGCGGCGGCATGTCATGGCGCCGCCCTCCAGTGCGCGGCCACCGGTCTCCATCATCGTGCCGTCGCGTGGCGTCGAGCCGTTCACGCCGGAGACCTTGCAGCGCGCCTTTTCGCTCGATTGGCCGCGCTACGAGCTGATCTTCTGCGTCGCGCATGCCGAAGACCCGGTGGTCAAGCTGATCGACGCGGCGATCGCGCGCCACCCCAAAATTCCTGCGCGGCTGCTGATCGGCGACGATCGCGTCAGCGCCAATCCCAAGCTCAACAACTGCGTCAAGGGCTGGCAGGCGGCGGGACACGATTGGGTGATCCTCGCCGATTCCAACGTGCTGATGCCGAGAGACTATGTCCAGCACCTGATGGCGGCATGGCGGCCGGATACCGGCCTCGTCTGTTCGACGCCGATCGGCTCGCGGCCGGACGGGTTTTGGGCCGAGGTCGAATGTGCCTTCCTCAACACGCTGCAGGCGCGCTGGCAATATGCCGGGGAGGCGCTTGGCCTTGGCTTCGCCCAGGGCAAGAGCATGCTGTGGAACAAGCCGATGCTCGACGCCAATGGCGGCATCCAGGCCTTGGCCGCCGAGATCGCCGAGGACGCAGCGGCCACCAAGCTGGTCAACGGCCTGGGGCTCAACGTCAACCTCGTCGCCTCGCCATTCGAGCAGCCGCTTGGACTGCGCAGCTTCGCCGAGATCTGGTCGCGCCAAGCGCGCTGGGCGCGGCTGCGCCGGGTGACCTTTCCGCTGTTCTTCGCACCGGAGATCCTGACTGGTGCTGCGGTGCCGCTGCTGCTGGCGCTGATTGCGGCGGCAAGCGCCGGCGTCAGCCTGCCCACGACGGCCTTGGGCGTGCTGGCGATCGCCTACCTGCCGGAATGGCTGCTAGCCTTTGCGAAGGGCTGGTACCTGTCGCCGCGCAGCGTCACCGCGATGATCGTGCGCGATGCCCTGCTGCCGGCCATCTGGGCGCGCGCCTGGTTCGGCGGCGCCGTCGAATGGCGCGGCAACGCCATGACCATCCGCACCAAGGCGATGACCGAGCTGGAGGAGCTCGCCTAGAGCAATTCCAGGAAAAGTGTGAAACGGTTTTCCGTCCGGAATTGCGGCTCTGAAGGTTCCGGCCGCGGCGTTCTCAGCCTTCTATTTTGCTGCCTTCAGCGCCTGTTCGACGTCTTCCAGCAGATCATCGGTGTCCTCCAGGCCGACGGAGAGCCTCAGCGTGCCTGGACCGATGCCGAGCTCGGCGCGGGCCTCGTCGCTCAGGTTCTTGTGTGTCGTCGTCGCCGGATGGGTGATCAGGCTCTTGGCGTCACCGAGATTGTTCGAGATCAGCACGATGTCGAGCGCGTTCTGGAAGGCAAAGGCCGCCTGCTTGCCGCCCTTGACGTCGAGGCAGATCAGCGTCGAGCCTCCCGACATCTGCTTCTTGACGATATCCGCTTGCGGATGATCGGCGCGACCCGGATAGATGACACGGGCGATCTCCGGTCGGCCGGCAAGGAAGTCGGCGATCTTGCCGGCGCTCTCGGTCTGCTGGCGCACGCGCAGCGGCAGCGTCTCCAGGCCTTTGAGCAGCGTCCAGGCGTTGAAGGGCGACAGGCTGGGACCGGTGTGGCGGAAATAGTCGTGCAGGTTCTCGTCGATCCACTTCTTGTCCGACAGGATGACGCCGCCGAGGCAGCGGCCCTGGCCGTCTATGTGCTTGGTCGCCGAATAGACGACGATATGGGCGCCGAGCAGCAAGGGCTTCTGCTGCAGCGGCGTGGCGAAGACATTGTCGACGATCAGCCTGGCGCCGATCGAATTGGCGAGCTTGGCGACCGCGGCGATATCGACCACCTCCAGCGTCGGGTTGGTCGGGCTTTCCAGGAAGAATAGCTTGGTGTTCGGCCTTATCGCCTTTTCCCAATTGGCGATGTCGGTGCCGTCGACCAGCGTCGCCTCGATGCTGTAGCGCGGCGCCAGCGTCTCGACCACCCAGCGACAGGAGCCGAACAGGGCGCGCGCCGCGACGATATGATCTCCGGCCTTGGCGCTGCAGAGCAGCGCGGCGGTTACCGCGGCCATGCCGGAAGCGGTGGCGCGGGCATCCTCGGCGCCTTCCAGCGCGCACATGCGCTTTTCGAACATGTCGACGGTCGGGTTGGCGTAGCGCGAATAGATGAAGCCCGGCTCCTCACCCTTGAAGCGGGCTTCCGCCGCTTGCGCGGTCTCGTAGACATAGCCTTGGGTGAGATACATCGCCTCCGATGTCTCGCCGAAGCCGGAACGCAACGTTCCGCCATGCACGAGTGCCGTCTGAGGTTTCCAGTTGCGCTTCTTGGTGCTCATAGCCCTGCTTTCAGACACAAAAAAACCGGCCGCGAAGTCGCAACCGGTCCATATAGCCTTGCGGCTCGACGGTCCTTTAGCGACTTGTTTAACGTGGCTGCAAGCCGACCGGCCAAATCACCACGGGATAACGACCCTTTAGACCCGCGCCGCGCTTGCGTCAATTGCCGGCTTCATTAAGAGGTTTGTACCAGCCGGGCGGCAAGAGCCTGCTTAGATCCTAGCCCGGCCTTGTGAACGGAGCCAGCCTTTGCGGCAAACAGGCATTCTTCCGGATCAGGACATCGCAGCGCTGTTCGAGGCGAAGGCGCTGAAGTCGCCGCGCGCGCTGGACGCCGACCAGATCCAGCCGGCCAGCCTCGATCTCAGGCTCGGCGACAAAGCGTTTCGCGTGCGTGCCTCGTTCCTGCCGGGTCCGGATCATCGGGTCGTCGACAAGCTCGAGCGGCTGAAGCTGCACGAGATCAGCCTTGCCGAGGGCGCGGTGCTGGAAACCGGCTGCGTCTATATCGTGCCGCTGCTCGAGAGCCTGGCGCTGCCGGCGAACGTATCCGCCTCGGCCAATCCGAAGAGCTCGACCGGCCGCCTCGACATCTTCACACGCGTCATGACCGATCGTGGCCACGAGTTCGACAAGATCGCCGCCGGCTATCGCGGGCCGCTCTATCTCGAAGTCAGCCCGCGCACCTTCCCGATCGTCGTGCGCGCCGGCTCGCGGCTGTCGCAGATCCGCTTCCGCACCGGCAACGCGGTGCTCTCGGAAAGCGAGCTGCGCGACCTTCACCGCGCCGAGATGCTGGTCGCCACCGAGCCGCCCAATATTTCAGGCGGCGGCATCGCGCTCTCCATCGATCTTGACGGCGACAAGGACGGCCTCGTCGGCTACCGCGGCAAGCACCACACCGGCCTGGTCGACGTCGACAAGCGTGCCGCGCAGGATGTCGTCGATTTCTGGGAGCCGATCTACAAGAGCGGCGCCGGCGAACTGGTGCTCGATCCGGACGAATTCTATATCCTGGTCAGCCGAGAAGCTGTGCATGTGCCGCCGCTCTATGCCGCCGAGATGACACCCTTCGATCCGCTGGTCGGCGAGTTCCGCGTCCATTATGCCGGCTTCTTCGATCCGGGCTTCGGCCACTCCGCCGCCGGCGGCAGCGGCAGCCGCGCCGTGCTCGAAGTGCGCAGCCACGAGGTGCCTTTTATCCTCGACCACGGCCAGATCGTCGGCCGTCTCGTCTACGAGCATATGCTGAAGCGCCCGCAGGCGCTTTACGGCACCGAACTCGGCTCGAACTATCAGGCGCAGGGCCTGAAGCTCTCCAAGCATTTTCGCGCAGCGCGCTGAAGCTGCTGATCTCCCCCTCGTGGGGAGATCACCCTACCTCACAGCGCCTTCACCGCCACCTTGACCGGCTTTTCGATCTCCAGCGGATTGCGCAGCGGCAGGCCGAAATCCTGCGCCTCGATTTCGAAAGTATCGCCAGCCTCGGTCCTGATACCATCGGCGAAGGACAATGTCGCGGTGCCGAACATATGCACATGCACATCGCCCGGCTGGCGGAAGGCCGAATATTTGAAATGGTGGTGCTCGAGATTGGCGATGGTGTGCGACATGTTCGCTTCGCCCGACAGGAACGGCTTTTCCCAGAGCAGCTTGCCGTCGCGCCAGATGCGCGATGCGCCGCGGATGTCGGCCGGCAGGTCGCCGATCAGGATTTCGGGGCCAAACGAGGCGTTGCGCAGCTTGGAATGGGCGAGGAACAGATAGTTCACCCGCTCGGTCACGTGATCGGAAAACTCGTTCGACAGCGTGAAGCCGACGCGGAACGGCGCGCCGTCATCGCCGATGACATAGATGCCCGCGATCTCCGGCTCCTCGCCGCCGTCCTGCGCGAAGGCAGGCGACATCAGGGGAGCGCCGGGGGCCACCGCCATCGTGCCGTTGCCCTTGTAGAACCATTCCGGCTGCACGCCGACCTGTCCCTTGGCGGGCTTGCCGCCTTCGAGCCCCATGCGGAACATCTTCATAGAATCGGTGAGCTGTTCTTCGCCGTCACTGAGCTTCTTGTGCATGGAATCGCGCGTCGCCGCGGAACCGAGATGCGTCAGCCCCGTGCCGGTGAGATGCAGATGCGCGGGATCCGGATGGTTGATCGGCGAGACCAGCCTGCCCCTCTTGTAGGCGGCGTCGAGATCGACCGTCTCGCCATAGCCCTTGCGCTCGATCAATGCTTCGAGGCCCGTGCCCGTCCGCGCGGCCTCCATCGCCAGCGAATAGACGCTGCGCGCGCCGTTGATGACCCTGGTCTTGCCGCCGCCATTGCGGGCGACGACGCGGATCGTCTCGGCGTCGTCGAGAATCTGGGAGATCAGCATGTTTGAACCCTCTCTCATCTTGCCTGGCTGCCCGCGGGCAAACCTTGACCGGCGCGGCGCGGAGAAATCCGCGCCACGGTTGAAATTCTTCGTCCGGATTGCGCTCGCGAGCCCGGTCCTTGCCTGGACTTCTTGGCGCCGACGGGTTGCCGGCAGCTTCGCGATCTGAAACCCGTATGCCTTCTTAAGTCCGCTTCAGGTCTTCAGGCCTTGTTCTTGTTGTAGACGTCGAAGATGACGGCGCCGAGCAGCACCAGGCCTTTCACCACCTGCTGCCAGTCGACATTGACGCCCATGATCGACATGCCGTTGTTCATCACGCCCATGATGAAGCCGCCGACGACGGCGCCGATCACCTGTCCGACGCCGCCCATTGCCGAGGCGCCGCCGATGAAGACGGCCGCAATGACGTCGAGCTCGCTGCCGAGACCCGCCGCCGGCACGGCCTGGCCGAGGCGCGCCGCGATGATCAGGCCGCCCAGTGCCGACAGCACGCCCATATTGATGAAGACCATCAGGGTCAGCCTTTCGGTGTTGATGCCCGAAAGCTGTGCGGCCTTGGCGTTGCCGCCCATGGCGTAGATGCGGCGGCCGATGGTCATGCGCTTGGTGACGAAGACGAACAGTGAGATCAGCACGCCCATCACCAGCAGCACGACCGGCAGGCCCCTGTAGCTGGCGAACTGGAAGACCAGGAACAGCGCCAGCGCGCCGCCAACCAGCGTCTTGACGACGAACAGCGGGAAGGGCTCCGCCTCATAGCCATGCCGCTCGCGCTTGCGCCGCGTCCTGAAGCCGAAATAGGCGTAGGCGAGCACCGCGACGAGGCCGAGCACGACCGTCGTCATATGCAGCGTCAGTCCGCTGCCGACGATCGTCTTGCCGGCGGCATTGACCGTCGGCGGGACCAGCGTCAGCGGGCCGATCACATCCGGGATGAAGCCGGAGCTCAGCGCCTTGAAGCTGTCGGGCAACGGGCCGACCGAGGAGCCGCCCCCGAGCAGCGCCTGGCAGATGCCGCGGAAGATCAGCATGCCCGCCAATGTCACGATGAAGCTCGGTATCTTGTGATAGGCGATCCAGTAGCCTTGCGCCGCGCCGATCAGGGCGCCGACGAACAGGCAGACGATCGAGACCACCAGCGGATTCGAGAATATCCCGAGCGGCCAGATCACCATCATCATCGCCGCCAGCGCGCCGATGAAGCCGGCGACCGAGCCGACGCTGAGGTCGATATAGCCGGAGACGATCACCAGGAGCATGCCGAGCGCCATCACGATGATGAACGAGTTCTGCTGCACCAGGTTGCTGAGATTCACCGGTTTGAACAGCGTTCCCGACGTCGTGTACTGGAAGAACAGCATGATGACGATCAGCGCGATGATCAGGCCGTATTCGCGCAGGTTCGTCGTCAGCGCCGAGACGGCGACGCGCGGGCCCTGCTGCTTGACGTCCTCGGCGAGGCCGCTTTGCGGCGCGGGAGCGCTTTCTGTGCTCATGATGCTTTTCCTTCTCCGCGAACGATGGCGCGCATGATTTTTTCCTGGCTTGCGTCGCTTGCAGCCATTTCGCCGACTATACGCCCTTCGTTCATCACATAGATACGGTCGGAGATACCGAGCAGCTCGGGCATTTCCGACGAGATGACGATGATCGCTTTGCCCTCGGCGGCAAGGCGCGCGATGATCGTATAGATTTCGTACTTCGCGCCGACGTCAATGCCGCGGGTCGGCTCGTCGAGGATCAAAACCTCCGGATCGGCGAACAGCCATTTCGACAGCACGACCTTCTGCTGGTTGCCGCCCGAGAGGTTGCCGGTCAGCTGGTAGACGCTGGAGGCGCGGATGTTGGTCTTCTTGCGGTAGTCGTTGGCGACGCTCATCTCGCGCATGTCGTCGATGACGCCGCGGCTGGAAACGCCGGACAGGTTGGCCAAGGTCACGTTGTGCTTGATGTGGTCGATCAGATTGAGGCCGTAGGTCTTGCGGTCCTCGGTGACATAGGCGATGCCGCTTGCCACCGCCTTGCTCACTGATGAGAGGTCGATAGGCTTGCCACGCAGCGACACCTCTCCGGTGATGTGCCGGCCGTAGGAGCGCCCGAAAAGGCTCATCGCGAATTCGGTCCGGCCGGCGCCCATCAGCCCGGCGATGCCGACAACTTCGCCCCTGCGCACATTGAGGTTGATGTTCTTGATCACCTGCCGGTCGGCATGGATCGGGTGGTAGACCGACCAGTCCTTCACCTCGAAGATGACGTCGCCGATCTTCGGCTCGCGCGGCGGGTAGCGGTCGTCGAGCGAGCGGCCGACCATCGAGGTGATGATGCGGTCTTCCGAGATGTCCTTCCTCGGCAAGGTCTCGATGGTGCGTCCGTCGCGGATCACCGTCACCTTGTCGGCGACGCGGTTCACCTCGTTGAGCTTGTGCGAGATCAGGATCGAGGTCATGCCCTGGCGCTTGAACTCGAGCAGAAGGTCGAGCAGCGCCTGGCTGTCCTTCTCGCTGAGCGAGGCCGTCGGCTCGTCGAGGATCAGGAGCTTTACTTCCTTGCTCAGCGCCTTGGCGATCTCGACCAGCTGCTGCTTGCCGACGCCGATATTGGTGATGAGCGTCTTGGGGTCTTCCTTGAGCCCGACCTTCTTCAGCAGGGCGCCGGTACGCGTCTCGTTGGCGTCCCAGTCGATGACGCCGTAGGTGGCGTGCTCGTTGCCCAAGAAGATGTTTTCCGCGATCGACAGCATCGGCACCAGGGCAAGCTCCTGGTGGATGATGACGATACCGATATGCTCGCTGTCGTGAATGCCTTTGAAATTGCATTCCTGGCCGCGGAAGATGATCTGGCCCTCATAGGTGCCGGACGGATAGACGCCCGACAGCACCTTCATCAGTGTCGACTTGCCGGCGCCGTTCTCGCCGACGACGGCGTGGATCTCACCTTCCTCGACGCTGAGATTGACGTTCGACAACGCCTTCACGCCGGGGAACGTCTTGGTGATGTCGCGCATCTCCAAAATCGTCGAGGCCATCAGGATCTGCTCCCTGGCGCAGGCCTTCCACTCGCGGAAAGCGTCTTGCGCGAAATCAACATGCCGCAGTTCGCTCATGCCGTGGCGGCATATGGCGCTGCGGTAGCCGGCAAAAACAATACCGGGGTCGCTTGCGAACGAAAAGGGGCCCTGCGGTCGCGCAGGACCCCTTCTTTTGAGATCGGATTACTTCAGCTCTTCAGCCTTGATATAGCCGGAGTCGACGACCAGTTCCTTGTAGTTCGACTTGTCGACCTCATGCGGCGTCAACAGGATCGAGGGAACGACCTTGACGTCGTTGTTGTAGGTCTTGGTGTCGAGGCCGTCCGGCTTGCCGCCGGAGAGCACCTTGTCGACCAGCTGCACGGTGGCCTTGGCCAGCTCGCGGGTATCCTTGAACACGGTCGAGTACTGCTCGCCCGAGATGATCAGCTTGACCGAGGCGGTCTCGGCGTCCTGGCCGGTCACGATCGGCCAAGGCTGGGCTTCCGTGCCGTAGCCGACGGCGCGCAGCGAGGCGGTGATGCCGCGCGACAGGCCGTCATAGGGAGACAGAACGCCGTCGACGCGGCTGCCGTCCGAGTAGTTGGCCGAGAGCAGGTTGTCCATGCGCGCCTGGGCGGTGGCGGCGAGCCAGCGCAGGGTGCCGACCTTGTCCATGCCCATCTGGCCGGACTTGATCTTGATCGAGCCGTCATCGATCAGCGGCTGCAGGACCGACATGGCGCCGTTGTAGAAGAAGAAGGCGTTGTTGTCGTCCGGCGAGCCGCCGAACAGCTCCACGTTCCACGGCTTGGTGTTCGGGAAGCGCTCCTTGAGGCCCTTGACCAGCGAGTTCGCCTGGATCACGCCGACGCCGAAATTGTCGAAGGTGGTGTAGTAGTCGACATTCGGGGTCTTTTTGATCAGGCGGTCATAGGCGATGGTGACGACGCCGGCATCATTGGCCTTCTGCAGCGCGTCGGCCATGGTGGTGCCGTCGATCGAAGCGATGATCAGCGCCTTCGGGCCTTTGGTGATTTCGTTTTCCAGCTGGCTGAGCTGGTTCGGGATGTCGTCCTGCGCATATTGCAGGTCGACGGTGTAGCCGAGCGCTTCGAGCTGGGACTTGACGGCGTCGCCGTCGTTGATCCAGCGCTGCGAGGTCTTGGTCGGCATCAGCACGCCGACGAGACCCTTGTCGGCGGCGTGCGCCGAATAGGTCGTGGCGGCAATGCCAAGGGCCGCGATGGCGGCCAGCGTCTTGATGATCTTCACGATTACTCTCCCTGGTTGATGGACGCGACACCTCGGGGCTTCGCGGGCCGCGCAGTCGAGCAGGTGCGCTGGCGCGCCACTGTCGGCTTTATCGATCTCCGGTATCCTCCCAATCGGCCCCGCGGCGCAGTTTCAATCGATACGATTTCGCTCGTCGCCGATCCCTGCGCATCGGAACGCGCGGAGGGTGGGTCGCTTTGACATAACTGTCAAATGCGATCTTTGTTGGTTGCTATATCATGACTGGTATGGCTTAAGCGATCGATAGAAACCCGCATAGGAGACCGAAAACCATGGCGGCGTTGCGCGATCCCGATGCGATTTCAGGTGGTTACGAGAAATTGCCGGGGGATGGCGAGACGTTGCTGCGCAGCGGCCTCAGTCTCCGCCACATGCGCATGATTGCCGCCTTGGACGATCACGGGCGGGTGAGCGCCGCCGCCCAGGTCATGAACATCTCCCAGCCGGCCGCTTCGCGCATGATCGCCGAGATGGAAGCGGTGCTCGACGTGAAGTTGTGCGAGCGGCTGCCGCGCGGCGTGACGCTGACCCCTTACGGCCAGGCGCTCGCCCGGCGCGCCCGCTCAATCCTGCTCGAGATGCGGGAGGTCGATCGTGAGATTTCCGAGCTCAAGTCCGGCAAGGGCGGCTCCGTATTTCTCGGCGCCGTGACGGCGCCCGCGATCGAGCTGGCCGTGCCGGCGATCCGCGAGATCCGCCGCATCTATCCGCGTATCGAGATCACCATGCAGGTCGAGACCTCGAACGTGCTCGCCCGCGAGCTGATCGCCTCGCGCCACGACTTCATCATCGCCCGCATCCCGGACGATCTCAATCCGCGGCTTTTCGAATCGCGTGTCATCGGCGTCGAGAAGGCCTGCCTCATCGTGCGCCGCGGCCACCCGCTGGCGAGCGGCAGGATGGTGCGGCTGGAAGACACCGCGGCCTATGACTGGGTGTTCCAGTCCGGCGGCTCGCCGCTGCGCCAGGCGATGGAAAGCAACTTCTTGAACCGCGACATTCCGCTGCCCGACCGCATCCTCAACACCTCTTCGCTGCTGCTCACCTTGGTGATGGTGGCGCAGTCCGACGCCATCGCGCCGGTCTCGATCCAGGTCGCCAAGTTCATCCAGGGCGGCGATGGGCTGGCCGGCGCCATCGATGTCGTGCAGACCGAGTTCGACATCGAGGTCCGGCCTTACAGCCTGATCACGGTCAGGAACCGCGCGCTCTCGCCCGCCGCCAAGATGCTGCACGACTTCATTTTGCGCGAGGTGGGCTAATGGAACGAGAATGCTACTTGCACGTTCAAACCGATCGGCCGCTCCCTGAAGCCCGTTACGGGTGAGGAAGGGCTGCCGTGCCCAACAGCTCGGGAGGTTTTTATGGAACGTCGGTTGTTTCTCACCGGAATGCTTGGCGTTGCGGGGGCGGCAGCGCTTGCAAGCCTGGCCGGACCCAGCAAGGCCGTTGCCGGCATCCCCAAAGGCAACGGAATTCTGGATGAATTGGACAAGCCGGATCCGGCCATCTACGAGGAGGATGACCAGGCCGATCTGCTGCAGCCAGCCCAGTACTACCGCCGTCGGTATTACCGTGATCGGTACTACCGCCGCCGCCGGCGCCACGTTTGGAGAAGGGTCTGCCGGCGCTACTGGCGCCATGGCCGGCGCCATGTCCGCTGCTGGCGCCGCCGCGTCTGGATCGGCTTCCGGCTCTAGCGTCGCCAATCCAACGCTCCTCCGGATGGGTCTTGCGCTGCAGCGCAAGACCCATCGCTGGGAGTTAGCCCAGGGCCTCAGATGCTGCCGGCTCCGCTTTGCGACGGGTCTCGGCTTTGCCCGATCAGCAGGGGGTACAAACAGACGCGTTAGTAAATCTTGCTCGGTCGTCTGATAGCCTTGTTGATCATTCGGCTGAGCGTCATGGGGTATTTCCGCTGCATGAAGTGCTCATAGGCCTCCACCCATTTGCCATGCCGCTCGGGAGCAATCTGCGACGGTGGCCTCTCGTCAACGAAAAGTGACGCGATCTTCTGGAGGCGGGAATGAAACGCGTGCAGATCTACCCCTGAAAGCTTTGGCTTGCGAGCCACTACGGCGCTGTCACGCCAAAAGTTTTCAGGGTTTGCGGCTGCAATCTTGTCGGTCTCAAAGTAGCTTTCCACTAGTTCCATGCCGGTCATGGAGCAAAGAGCGCCCCACGAATCCGGATAGAACCGCCAGCAGTCATACGGGTATCGGTGCACGTGGCCTGCCCCCGGCGCGATGATGAGCGCCAGACCGCCTGGCTTCGTCACGCGCGCGATTTCTGCGAATGTGACCCAAAAGAACGGGTTGTGCTCAAAGGTAGATGCCGACAGGCAAAGATCGAAAGAGCAATCTGCGATTTCGGACCAGACGAAGGTGTTCGCCGGAACGATGTCCACGTTGTTGCCCGGCTCGATATCGAGGCCAGTGTAAGCAAACCTGGGATGGGGGAATAGCGGCCGATAAGTATTTTGGGCATCGTAGGATTTTGAGCCGATTTCCAGCACGCGCACGCCAGTTTGAGCGAACTCGTCTCCATAGGTTTGCAAAAATATCTCGGCTTTTACGAATGACGTCTCGTGCATTGAAATCTGACCCGCGCTGATTGGTCGATAACGTGACCTGATCGACCAGTACAGTTCCCCTGACCACCTGGAGCAGCCGAATTATGCGGGGAGTGCCATCAAGGTATCCAGGATGCTGCGTCGCTTGAGCTCAAGCAACTGCTGACGGCGCGCTGGCGCCATGTCAATGTCGGTCGTGAAGCGGCTTTCATGAAGCCAGCTGTCAATTCGCTCGAAAAGCGCCTCGTCCATCGCTACGCTGGCAGCGACCGCGATCCGTTCATAGTCGGCGGCACACAGATCTTCATTGCTGAGTGCCCGGTACAGACAGTGCCAATTCAGCCCCCCGGTATCGAACCCGTCGAGCCAATCCCTGCCGAAGTTGAGCCGATCTGTCGGCAATCGACCTAAGTTGAAAAAAGCAAAGCCTGGCCACAGGTACCAGCGCTCATCTGGCGTTTTTCGAACCAATCCCGCGACGGCGGCTCGATCCAGCATGCGGAAAGGGTTTGTCATTGCCGTGGGGAAAATATCGTGATCCAGAAAACCGACCATGGAAGGCCGGTTCGCGAGAACGATGTTCCTCCAGGCCCAATTCAGGGCATAGCCGTGCGATTTGCCCCCGTCCTGCTCTCGACTTGTCCAGGGGTTGGCCGGCGCTGCCACAAAAGCAACACCGGCCGCTGCACAGATGTCGCGAATGGCGTCCCTTGCGGCCGGGTTGGTTGAGTTGTCGGCAACAACCTGGAGTGCCTCGGGCACATTTCGCGCGATCAACTTGGTCTGCCACTCGATCACCTGGTGGTCGTTGAAGCTGATCGTAATCAGGACTTTTCGGCCATGGATGCGAGGAAGCGGCACTGGGCCCGCGTGCCTGGCCAGCGCCATGCGCTCTCGAATTTGGTAGCGGGCATGATTCTTGCGGTCGACCAACGGTCGACATCTGAACCATTCGCGGACATTATATTTCGACAGGGCGCGCGGCATGCTTCGCTTTTATACTTCCGCGCAACAACCGCAAGCTGCTCCCAAGCGGCTCAGAATTATCGCCGCAAGATGGAGCGGGTAGCGGGAATCGAACCCGCGCGTTCAGCTTGGGAAGCTGACAAGCTACCATTACATCATACCCGCGTCGGGCACCTCGTTAACATGAGGCCCGGGCTGCAAGCAATCGGCAAAGCAGTCCTGATGCCTCTGCGCGACGGGCGATCAACACCCTGATGCCGGCAGTTCGACACGCACCCGCGCACCCCGCCCTGAACCGTCCAGGATCCTGACCGTGCCGCCATGCAGCTCGGCGATCTGGCGGGCGAGGTTGAGCCCGAGGCCCGCCCCGCGCGACCGCGGCTGCAGGCGGTAGAAGGGCTGGAACACATTCTCCCGCTCTGCCGCGGGAATGCCCGGACCTTCGTCGCGCACCTCGATGCCGCCGCTTTCGTCGATCGCGACAGTGATGACGCCGGAGCCGCCGCCATGGTCGATGGCGTTGCGCACCAGGTTCGCCAGGGCGCGCTCTATCTGCGAGCCGTTCACCTCGACATGGATTACGCCGGCCGGCGGCTCGAAGGCAAGGTCGTAACCGGCCTCTATCGCCAGCGGCGCGAGGTCGGCGGCGACCCGGCGGCCGAGCTCGGTCAGGTTGACAATCCGGCGCTCGTCGCCAGGGCGCTCCAGCATCTGATGGTCGAGCAATTGCTGGGCAAGATGCGACAGCCTCTCGATATCCTGCAGCAGGCGTTCGCTCTGCGGTTCCTTGGTCAGGAGCTCGGCTCGCGTACGCAGGATAGCGATCGGCGTGCGCAATTCATGTGCGGCATCGGTCAGGAAGCGGTTGTGCTGGTCGTAGCCGTGGGCCAGGCGCGCCAGCGTCTGGTTGAAGGCCTGGACCAGCGGCGCGATCTCCTGCGGCACGCGCTGCACAGACAACTGCGTGCCGCGCGTGTTGATGTCGATGCGGGCGGCCTGATCTGCCGTGTCGACCAGGCCGGCGAAGGATCTGCGCACCACGGCGGGCGTCGTCACCAGCGTGGTCAGCCCCATGACCAGGATGATCGGCAGGACCAGGATCAGGACGATCAGCGACAGCGCCGGCAAAGCGCGCTGCCAGTTGCGGCTGCCGTCGGGATTGCGCGCGACGTCCACGTTCGCCGAGATGTTCACTTCCAGCCCGTCGGTCTGTTCCCGCGACGAGCGCGTCGCGGTGATGATCTGCACCGGCCCCGCCTTGGTCGTAATGTTCTCGACATAGGCTTCGGGCCGCAGATCATCGCGATTGAGGTTGAGGGTGGCACGCTCGACCGAGTCCAGCAGAAGGCCAGGTGTGCCGGCATAAATATCCGGCACGGCGCCGGAGCGAAGGCTCTGCCCGGTCTTGTCGCGGATGACATACCAGACATGCGGAAAGCTCTCGCGGAATTGCTCGAGTTCTGCCGTCTCGCGCACCACCAGCCGACCGTTGGCGTCGCGGTCGACGGCACCCTTCAGCGCCGCGACGGCGGCCTCGTTGTCGACCAGCGGCGTCGGGTTGGCGATCCAGAGCGCTGCGGCGCAGAGCGCGATGAAGATGGCCAGCATGGCCGCCTGCAGCAGGATCAGCCGCCGCACCAGCACCCATTGCAGCGAACGTGGCCGCCGCTGCCTCACGGCAAGGCCCTGAGCAGGTAGCCGATATTGCGGATGGCGCGGATCTCCACGCCGGCGGCGACGTCTTCCAGCTTGCGGCGCAGCCTGGAGATATGCGCGTCGAGGGCATTTGAACCGATCTCGTCATCCAGCGCGTAGACCGCCTCCTCCAAAGCCCGGCGCATGATCGCCCGGCCCGGTCGCCTGATCAGCGTTTCCAGCACCAGGCGTTCGCGCCGGGGCAGTTCGAGCGCCTTGTCGTCTACCAGCGCCTCGCGATCGCGGAAGTCGTAGGCGAGGCGGCCGACCTCGATACGCTCGGCGCGCAAGGTGAATTGCCGCCGGTGCAGCGCACGCAGCCGCGCCACCAGTTCCTCGGTGGCGAAGGGCTTCACCATATAGTCGTCGGCGCCGGCATTCAGCCCGGCGACGCGGTCGTCGATGCCGGCCATGGCGGTCAGCGCGATCACCGGGGTGTCGACATTCATGGCGCGCAGGCGCGGGATGAGGTCGAGGCCCTCGCCATCGGGCAGGCGGCGGTCGAGCACGATCGCGTCGTGCGTCCCGATCTTCGCCATGATCTCGGCATCGGCCAGCGTCGCGGTCCGGTCGACGACGAAATCCTGCCGCTCCAGCGCGGTCTTCAGCACCGACGCCATTTCCGGCTCGTCCTCGATCAGCAGGATACGCATTCTTCATCTCCGCCGGTGGAACAGCGTGCAGCCGTCCTGGTCGGCCCGGTAAAGCTTCGACCGCTACGCGGCAAGAGCCAGTCCGCCGCTTGTGATGGTCTCATTCGCATTCCAGCTTCGGCTTGCGGAAGTTGGTGATGAACCAGCGACCGCCGGACGAGCGGGCGTAGAATGTGTAGAAACACTCCTGGCGCTCGACATAGCCGGGCGTTTCGGTCACCTCATATTCGCTGCCGTGCTTGGTGCGGCGCACCTCGCCGCTCGATGAGCCGGAGACCACATTGGTGGAGATCTTGCGCCACTGATAGGCGCGCTCGCCCTGGCCGAGTTCGACGACCGCGGTCGGCGGGCCGTAGTCGAGGACGACGGATTCGAGAGGCTGCCCGACATAGTTCTTCATGACGTCGGAAGCGCAGGCGGACAGGCAGACAAGCGCCGCCGCAAACAAGCTTTTCAGGGCCAGGCTGTGGCCTCTGGTTGACATGAACATGGTCCGATTCCCTGGGATAGGCATTTGCCAGCTAGGCCTTGAAAATTGCATCGACATTACGCGGACAGTCATCAAGGCGGAGAAAGGCAGTTTCCCGCGGTGGAGATCGGCGGGGTCGGGCCGCCACGGAAAACTGCTCTCCGGCATTCCAGGCGCTAGAGCGTTTCACCGTTTCATGGAAACGGCGAACCGCTCTAGCTCTTTGTTTTTGCGCAATTCCGAACGGAAAACCGCACACACTTTTCCTGGAATTGCTCTAGAAGCGGTAGTTGATGCCGGCCTTCAGTTCCTGGCTGCCTATACTTGTCTTCGCTTTACCGATCGCCGATCTCGTTTCCACATCGGGCGTGCGGATATAGTCATATTCGACCTTGGCGGAGAGGCCGCCGACAAAGGCTTGCTCGACGCCTGCACCCACAAGATAGCCGAGCTTGCGGCTGTCGGTGTCGCGCACGCCGCCTGCCTTGTCGAATGTGGTCATGGCGACACCGGCGGTGCCGAAAACCAGCGTCTGGTCGAAGGCGAGACCGGCCTTGGCCTTCGCGGCGGCGCGCCATTTCTCCTTGATCTTGCCGCCTTGGACCGTGTGTTCGGCGCCGCCGAGATACGAACCTTCGAGCTCGGCGCCGAAAACGGCCGGGCCTGACTGGATATTATAGCCGGCCTGCACGCCGCCGCTCCAGCCATTCCGGCCGGCGAACGGATTTGGCATCTTGGTGAAGGCCGTTCCGCCATGGACACCGACATAGGCGCCGCTCCATTGAAAGGCGGGCGGATCGTTGTAGGCGGGCGAGAGGTCGGCGGCCATTGCCGTCGCGCTGAGACAGGCGGCAAAAGCCGCGGTAAGGGCGATTTTGGTTCGATAAGACACGTTCCACTCCAAACGCATATGCGCAGGGCAACACCATGCGCGGATTGACCTGTGAAGCCGGCTCCTGGGATGGCCGCTCCGGTTCGCTTGTCTCTCGCGGGCAAAATAAAGCCGTGCCGCAAGGCAGGCGCCTTGCGGTCCGAACTTCCGTTGCGACACATTGCTCGAAAGACCGGCCCTATCTGTCAGGCGAAAATTGCAGGCACATTGCGCGGACCGGCAAGATGAAGATTTTTCTATTTGTTTTCAGCAATTTGCAGCGTTTCTGTTTACGCAAAATTAGGGTTTCGAGGCGGTGCAGGTCGGCAGCCGGGCCGCTTGATGGCGGACAAGCGAATGCGTATTTCTGGGCCACGCCGCCGAATCGGGCGACTCGAACCGGAGAATGGCCTTGTCCACACTGACGCGCTTTCTTGGCGACACGCCGCTCAGGGTGTTCCTGAAACTGCTCGTGGTCTCCTTCCTCGTCGGCCTCGTCATGCATGCCTTCGGCTGGTCACCGATGGACGTCTTTTACGGCATCCGCCAGTTCTTCGTCGATTTGTGGAATCTTGGCTTCCACGCCATCGACCGCTTCCTGGGCTATATCCTGCTCGGCGCCGCGATCGTCGTGCCGGTGTTCATCCTGCTCAGGATCGCCAGCTACAGGAAATAGCTCAGCGCGGCCTCACGCATATCGCGACGCCACCTCGAACAGGATGGCGTGGCGCGCGGCCAGCACCGGCACGTCGGTCGAGTAGCCGCCGCCGATGACGCCGCACAGCGGCACGCCCTGTCTGCGGAAATGGCCGATGACCATGTCCTCGCGGGCGCCGAGACCGTCGTCGGTCAGCGCCAGCCGGCCGAGCCTGTCCTGCGCATGGACATCCACGCCCGCATTGTAGAAGACGATGTCCCAATGCCTCTGCCCGGATAGGACCGGCAGGATGGCGGCGAGTCGTTCAAGATAGGCGCCGTCGCCGGTGCCGTCCGGCAAGGCCACGTCGAGGTCGGACGCGATCTTGCGCGCCGGGTAGTTGCGCTCGCCATGCATGGAAAAGGTGAAGGCGCGAGGCTCATCCTTGAGAATGTCGGCCGTGCCGTCGCCCTGATGCACGTCGAGATCGACGACCAGGACGTTTTCGACGACGCCTTCCGCCAGCAGCGCCAGCGAGGCGACGGCGACATCGTTGAAGGTGCAGAAGCCGGCGCCGTGCGCGCGCCTGGCATGATGGCTGCCGCCGGCGGCGTTGCAGGCAATGCCGTATTTCAGCGCCAGCCTGGCGGCCAGCACCGTACCCGCGGTGGCGAGCTGCGCCCGCAATGACACGCGCGGGCCGATCGGAAAGCCGATCTCGCGCTCTATTTTCGCCGGCACCTGGCAGGCGATCGCCTGGTCGACATAGTCGGCGGCGTGCGCCAGCTTCAGCAGTGCAGCCGGTGGCGGTTCCGGCAGCGAAAGCGCGCCGGGCACGGCTAGACCGCGTAAGCGCAAGGCCTCCATCAGCAGCGGATATTTGCTCATCGGAAAGCGATGGTTGACGGCGAAGCCTGCGTCATAGTCGGGGTGATGGACGATCTGCAGCGGCATGAATTGGGGGCTGCGCCAGGTTTGCAATTCGGTTGGCAGTCCGGCGGATATGGTTGCGTGATGCCGGCAAACTGGGGCACATCGGGTCCTCGATCAAGCCGCAATCGGACAGGCAGCAATTCCCTTGGACGCGACTCAAGCCAACGCCAGGTCTTTCGTCGTCACCAACCGCTCAGTGCTGGCGATCGCGGTGCCGATGACGCTTGCCTATCTGACGACGCCGCTGCTCGGCATCGTCGATACCGCGGTGGTCGGCCAGTTCGGCGATGCTGCCCTGCTCGGCGGCCTTGCGGCGGGCTCGCTGGTGTTCGACGTCGTCTTCACCACCTTCAACTTCCTGCGTTCGGGCACCACCGGCCTCGTCGCCCAGGCCTTCGGGCGCGGCGATGCGCTGGAGGAGCAGGCGGTGCTGTGGCGCGCCGTGCTGATCGCGGTCGTCGCGGGCGTCATCCTTGCCGCCCTTGCGCCGCTCTTTGCCGTCGCCGGCCAATGGTTCATGGGCGCCGAGCCGCGTGTCAGCGAAGCGATGTCGGTCTATATCCGCATCAGGCTGCTGGCAGCGCCCTTCTCGCTGATCAACTACGCCATACTGGGCTACGTGCTGGGGCGCGGCGAAGGCGGTCTCGGGCTGATGCTGCAGGCGGTGCTCAACGGCATCAACATCGCGCTCTGCTTCCTGCTCGGCCTCGAGCTCGGCTGGGGCGTTGCCGCCGTCGCCTGGGCGACGGTCACCGGCGAGTTCCTGGCCATGCTGCTCGGCCTTGCGATCGTGCTCGCCCGCTTTCGCAAGCTGGAACGGCCGTCGTGCCGCCGCATCCTCGACCTGCCGGCCTACCGGCGCATGCTGTCGCTCAACCGCGACATCATGATCCGCTCCTTCTCGCTGCTTGCCGCCTTCGCGCTGTTCACCAGGCAGGGCGCGCAGTTCGGCACGGTGGCGCTCGCCGCCAACGCCGTGCTGATGAACTTCTTCCTCATCGCCGGCTATTTCCTCGACGGCTTCGCCACCGCCGCCGAGCAGCTCGCCGGCCGCGCCATCGGCGCGCATGCGCCTGCCCCGTTCCGGCAGGCGGTACGGCTGGCGCTGATCTGGGGCTTTGGCCTGGCCGGTATCGCCACGCTCACCCTGCTGACCGCCGGCGCCAGTCTGGTGGCGCTGGTGACGACCTCGATGGATGTTCGCGCGGTCGCCGACACCTATCTGCCCTGGGCGGCCTTCACGGCGCTGAGCGGCGTTCTCGCCTTCCAGATGGACGGCGTCTTCATCGGCGCCACCTGGTCGCGCGACATGCGCAACATGATGCTGTTGTCGTTCCTCATCTTCAGCGCTGCGCTCATCACTCTGGCGCCGGCATTCGGCAACAGCGGCCTGTGGGCATCGCTGCACGTTTTCCTGCTGGTGAGGGGGCTGAGCTTGCTGACGGTCCTGCGGCTGAGAATGCGAACGGCGTTCAGCTGATCGGTTTTGAAGCCCAGCGATCGCAAGCCGAGTCGCGCAGATCCCTGATCGAGCCAAGCCGCTCGCGTTCCACGAACCGCGCCATGCCGGCAATGATGCGCCCGGGCAGCGCCGGTCCGGCATAGATCATGCCGGTGTAGAGCTGGACGAGATCCGCGCCGGCGCGGATTTTCTCCAGCGCCGTTTCGGTGGAGTCGACGCCGCCCACGCCGATGATGGCCATGTTGGGCCCGAGCAACTTGCGCATCCGGGCCAGAACCGCGGTCGAACGCTCGAACAGCGGTTTCCCTGAAAGACCGCCGGTTTCATTCGCCACGCCGCCGCTTCGCAATCCTGGCCGCGCCAGCGTCGTGTTGGAGACGATGACGCCGTCGATCTTCTTCTCAGCGACTTCGGCGGCGATGTCTTCGAGTTCCGCATCGACGAGGTCCGGCGCGATCTTGAGGAAGACCGGCGGCTGCGCGGGGGCCGCGGCACGCGCTTCCATCACCCGTGACAACAGCTCGCCGAGCTGCTCGCGCGCCTGCATGTTGCGCAGGCCCGGCGTGTTGGGCGAGGAGATGTTGACCGTCAGATAACTCGCATAGGGCGCGAAGCGGGCGACGCCGCGCTCATAGTCGGCGATGCGATCGGCGCTGTCCTTGTTGGCACCGATGTTGACGCCGACGATACCCGGCCGGCCCTTGCGCGCGGCAAGACGCTTCTCTGCGGCGGCATGGCCTTCATTGTTGAAGCCCAGCCGGTTGATCACCGCCTCGTCCGCGGTCAGCCGGAAGATGCGGGGCTTCGGATTGCCCGGTTGCGGCAGCGGCGTGATGGTGCCGACCTCGGCAAAGCCGAAGCCAAGCCCAAGCAGCGCGTCCGGCACTTCGGCGTTCTTGTCGTAGCCGGCGGCCATGCCGAGCGGATTGGGGAAGTCGAGGCCGCAAAGGCTGACCTTGAGCCGTGCGTCATGCGTCGGGCGCCGCGGCGCCGTCGCGCCGACCGGCAGCCCGCAGCGCAGCGCCGCGATCGACAGGCCATGCGCGGTTTCCGGATCAAAGGAGAAAAGCAGCTTCTGGCCGATCCGGTCGAGCACGCTCATTCGCCCTCCAGCGCCGGGAACTCGTGGCCGCCCGCGCCGAGCGGCAACGGCTTTACCCAGAGAACGGCATCGAGGTCGAGCTCGGCATAGAGATGCGGGAACAGGGCGCCACCGCGCGAGACCTCGTATTTCAGCGCATCACCCAGCCTTGCCGCGTCTATCGCGATCAGCAGCAGGTCCGTCTGCCCGGCGAAATGCTTGGCCGCCGTCTCGCGAACCTGGCCGGCGGTGGAGAGATGGATGAAGCCGTCGGCGATGTCGATCGGCGCACCGGTGAAGCGCCCGTTCCTCTCGGTTTTGCGCCAAAGCACCTCGGGCGCGATCTTGTAGATAATCTGAGACATTGTCGCGCTATAGTCCGAACCGAAGGTGCGGGGAAGGCTCGAAGCTCGACTCTTCCCCATTTCCGGCGCAAACCTGTGATAGCCCGCCTTCACTGGCTCATGGAGGAACAACATGCGTCTGCAGCACATCGTGATCCCCGCGGCGCTTTGCTCGCTGGTTGCCGCATCCGCCTATTCCGAAGAAACCGACCACTACCGTTTGGAGAAATCGGCCAACGGCTATGTCCGCATGGACACAAGAACCGGCGCCATGTCTGTCTGCGAGGAGCGCTCGGGCCAGCTCGTCTGCAAGATGGCCGCCGACGAGCGGGCCGCCTACCAGGACGAGATCGACCGGCTGGACAATTCGGTCAAGGCGCTCGACGCGCGTGTCGCCAAGCTCGAGAATTCGTTGTCCGCCCGGCTGGAATCGCAACTGCCCAGCGAAGAGGATTTCAACAAGACGATGGGCTACATGGAGCGCTTCTTCCGGACCTTCAAGGACATCGTCAAGGACCTGGACAAGGAAGACGGCGACGGCAAGCTGAACCAGCAGAAGACCTGATTGCAAAGCCGCCCTGGGGAAAACCCCGCGCGCGGCCTTTGCCGCTTGAAAACGCGCCGCGCCGCCGCATAATCATTCCGGTCCCCGCAAGAAGCACACAATGATGATGGGATCGGGGGAGGAATATTTGCCGTCGGGCCACACTTTCGTCATTGCCGACGACCATCCGCTTTTTCGCGGCGCGCTGAAGGAGGCGCTTGCCGGCATCGGCGACGTTGCCGCCATCCACGAAGCCGGCGATTTCGAAAGCGCCAAGGCGCTGGTGCTTGCCAATGAAGACATCGATATGGTGCTGCTCGACCTGTCGATGCCGGGCGCCAGCGGCCTCTCCGGCCTGATCTCGCTGCGCGGTATCCATCCGGCGGTGCCGCTGGTGGTGGTATCGGCGCATGACGATCCCGTCACCATCCGCCGTGCGCTCGATCTCGGCGCTTCCGGCTTTATTTCCAAATCGGCCAGCATGGACGAGATCCGCGGCGCCGTGCAGGCGGTGCTTGCCGGCGATATTGCCGCGCCGGCCGGGATCGAGCTGGGCGTCGAGCGCGACCCGGAAATCTCCGACCTGATCAAGCGCCTGCAGGCGCTGACGCCGCAGCAGACGCGGGTGCTCGGCATGCTGGCGGAGGGCCTGCTCAACAAGCAGATCGCCTATGAGCTCGGCGTCTCCGAGGCCACCATCAAGGCGCATGTCTCGGCCATCCTGCAGAAGCTCGGCGTCGACAGCCGCACCCAGGCGGTCATCCAGCTGTCGAAGATCGGCGGCGACCCGCTGCAGCCGGTCGGCTGACCAGCATCCGGTTCAGTCCGGGCGCTGAACCGCCTCCTGCTGCGCCGGTCGTGCCTTGAAGATGGCAAAGCCGATTGCCGCCATGACCCAGACGCCGACACCGCCATAGAGCATCACCCAGCCAAAGCCGTGTGCCAGCGCGTCATGCGCGACCTTGTCCGGCAACCCCGGCACCGGATTGCCGGCCGCGATCGCCTCGGCGAATAAATAGAGCCTTGCGCTATCGAGATCGGGCAGCGCTGCCATGAGATGCGCGAGCGCGCCGCTCGCCAGGATAAAGCCCATCACCGCGATGTTCACGGCAAGCGAGATCATGCGCGCGCTCATGTCTATGCCGGATGCCATCCCGACGCGATCACGCGAAACCGAGCCGGTGGTGGTGTTGGTCACCGGCGTGTTGGTGATGCCGAGGCCAGTGCCCGCGATCAGGCAGCCGGGCAGCATGGTCAGCCAGTTGGCGTGAGCCGCGGCGCTGCCCCACCTCATCAGGAGGAAGCCAATGCCGATGATCGCGAGCCCTGCCGGAATGATGACGCCGGGCCGGTAGCGCAGCGACAGCCGCTCTGCCAAAGGCGGCATCACCAGCGTCGGCAGCGTGTAGGCGAGCAAGGCAAGGCCGGTGGCGAAGCTGTCGAGGCCCAATCCGGCATGGAACCAGATCGGCAGATAGATCATGAACGGCCAGTAGCTGATGTTCATTGCCGCCGAGCCGACGATCGCGCCGGAAAACGGGCGGATACGAAAGACCGAAAAGTCGAACATCGGCCGCTTGCTGATCCTTTCGGCGATAAAGAACGCCGCGAAGCTTGCGATCGACAGGCCAAGGATCGCCAGGGCGGCCAGGCTGGCGAAGCCAAGCTCCGGTCCTTGCGTGATGTAGAAGACGAGGCAGAAGACGGCAGGCGACAAGGTCAGGATGCCGGCGAGATCCAACCTGCCTGCTTGCGGGTCCTTCGATTCATGGACGCCGGTGAGCGCAAGCGCGAATGCGACGATCGCGACCGCCACGTGGATGAGGAACACCCACTGCCAGCTCGACACGGCGACGATGCCGCCACCGACGATCGGGCCGAAGCCGAGGCCGATGCCGAAGATGACGCCCCACCAGCCCCAGGCCACGGCGCGCTCTCGGCCTTCCTGGAATTCATGCGACAGCACAGCAAGCTGGCAGATCAGCATCGCGCCGCCGCTCAATCCCTGCAGGAAGCGCGCGACGATCAGCGTCGAGACATTGCCGGCCAGACCGCAGATCAGCGAGGTGAGACCGAAGGCGGCGATCGAGACCAGGAAGACGCGCTTGCGTCCATAGCGGTCGGCCATAGTGCCGACCGCCATCAGCACCGTGGTGACGGCGATGGTATAGGCGTTCATCACCCATTGCAGTTGCTTGAAGTCCGCGTCGAGCACCTGTTCCAGCGTCGGCAGGACGGTTGGGACGCTCGATATCTCCAGCCCGAACATCAGGCAGGCAAGACATGCGGCAAACAAAACGACGATGCCCCGGCGGGTGAGGACAGGTGCCATGGTCAAACCTCTTGAGTTTCTTGGGCAGGGCGCAACCGGATGGCCGTTCGCCGCTGCGCGCTCAACCCAAGTTAGCGCAGGCTTGATCATTTTAAAATTACATGGTTGGATATTTCAGTGACAACAAAATGGGATAGCTGACATGACGCTGGACGTAGATGCGGTGAAAGCCTTCGTCACCGTCGCCGACTTGCGCAGCTTCACGCGCGCGGCCGAGGCCCTCGGCAGCACGCAAGGCGCGATCAGCGTCAAGCTGAAGCGGCTGGAGGATCGGATCGGCGAAAAACTGATCGAGCGAACGCCGAGGCTGGTGCGGCTGTCGGCGCGCGGCACTGTGTTCCTGGAGCCCGCGCGCGAGCTGCTTGCCGCGCATGACCGCGCCGTCGCCAGCCTCACCGCCGTCCGCCGCCATTTCCGGCTAGGGATCGCCACCCATGTCGGCGGCGCCGAAGTGCCGACCCTGCTGGCGCGACTCAATGCACATGATCCGGCTTTGACCATCGAGGTGCGGCTCGACGATACGCGCGACCTGCTGGCCGCCTTCGATCGCGGCGAGCTCGACGCTGCGATCGTGCGTCGCGAGGATGACCGCCGCGACGGCGAGGTGCTGGCGCCGGAGCAATTCGGCTGGTACGCGACACCGGATTTCGTCTACCGCGCCGGCGAGCCGCTGCGGCTTGCCGCCTCCTCGCCGTCCTGCAGCATCCGCGACATCGTCACCGGTGCGCTCGACGCGGTCGGCATCCCGTGGACGCAGGTTTTCCTGGGCTGCGGTTCCTTTGCGGTTGCGGAAGCCGTCTCGGCCGGCCTTGCCACGGCGGTCTTCTCCTGTCGGCTCGCCCCGCCGGGCACGATCGAGGTCAGCCGCAAATTCGGCTTGCCGCCGCTGCCGGCGACCGAAATCCTGCTGCTTTCCACGCTCTCCGATCCGCAATCGCGCGAGGCGCTGCGCACCCTTGCCATGGCATTTCGCGAGCACCGTCCAGCGGCCAATGGCGCGAGGCCTCGGTTCCGCAATTCGCAAATGGCCGACAGCTCCATCTGAAGCTGCCGGCCGGTGCGGTCTTGGCCGCAGTGCTGAAGGCTCAGCGATAGTTTTCGACGGCCGAGCCCGGCATCGCATCGTCGTCGGCGGTGTCCGCGGAGTTTCGCGCCCGCCCGATCGCGGCGCCGAGGCCCAGCGAGGCGATCGCCACCAGCGGAATGCCGGCGATCCAGGGCAGGCGCGGCGCGAGCGCATAGAGCGCCGTGCCGATCGACGGTCCGAGCGAGTCCTTGAGGTCGACCGCCACAGACGAGGCGGCCATATAGGAAGCGCGTCGCGGCGATGGTGCGAGCGCGTTGACGGCGGTCGGCACGAGCGGCCCGACCAGCATCTGTCCCACCGAGCAGAGGCTGACCGCCGCGACCAGCGAAAGTATCGCCGGCGAGGTCGCCAGCAGGGCAAAGGCGGCGATGGTCGAGATGCCGGCGCCGGCTGCCAGCCAAAGTGCCGATCGCGTCTCGGCAAAGCGGCTGACCAGCATCTGCAAACCGACCGTCAGGGCGGCCGCATAGGCAAACAGCGCGCCGACACCGGACGGGGTGAGCGTGCCGGCATCCTGCGCATAGAGCGGGATGACCGCTTCGATCCAGTTGCCGGAAATCTCGAACAGCATGACCCAGGCAAGCAGCTTTGCCAGGCGGCCGTCGCGGAAGGCCGGCAGCAGCGCCGACAGGCCTTCCTCTTCCTCCGTTTCCCCATGGTCGGCTGCGACATGGCCGCGCGTCTCGGCGAATGCGGCAAGCATGACGATGCCGCCGAAGAGCAGCATACCGCCGCCGGCCAGGAACACGCTGCCAAGCGAAACGAGCGCCAGCAGCGCGCCGCAGGCCGGGCCGAGGATCTGTCCGGCGCCTGAGCTGACTCGGGCCATGCCGAACCAGCGCGGATGCGCCGACGGCTCCGTCACATCGGCGATTGCCGTGAGGATGGTCGGGTGAAGCACCGACTCGCATATGCCGGTCAAAAGCAGCACGGCCGCAGTGGCGGCGACGCCATGGGCGAAGAACAGCGCGATGAAGCCGCAACCGACGCCGAGCGAAGACAGGATCAGCACCGGCCGCCGGCCGATCCGGTCGGCGATGCCGCCGATCATCGGCGCGGCGATCAATTCGCCGCCGGCATAGCAGGCAAACAAAAGGCCGATCGCGCCGATCGGGATGTCCGCCTCGCCGCTCGCCCAGAGTGGAAAGAAGGGCACCAGCGCGCCGTCGGCGAAACCGGCACAGAAGAACAGGAAGAGGCCGAGCAGGGCCGGGCGCGGCATCCCGCGCCAGGACGATGGGAGGAAGGTCATGATGTCACCTACGCGTCAAAGGCCCGAAGGCCGGGGCCGGAGGCCGGGATTGCGCGTTGGTTGACGTAAACGCCTACGGCTGCCTCAGAAGCAGCATGAGGTAGTTTCGAGCAGGCCTTAGCTGAGCCGCATCGACAGCTCCACGTCGTCGCCGAATGGCGTCGACATATAGCCGCCGGCCGGCGCGCGCACCCGCTCCAGATATTCGGGCGAGAAGTCGGCATTGTCGGCGATGACCAGCGCGCCCGGCCTGAGCCGGCTTTCGACCAGACTCAATATCTCCGGATAGAGCGCCTTGGCGCCGTCGAGCAGCAGGAGGTCTATCCGGTCGGGCAGGTCGGTGGCGAGCGTTTCCAGCGCGTCGCCCTCGCGGATCTCGATTAAGTCGATGAGGCCGCCTTCCGTCAGATTGGCCTTGGCCCGGGTTACCTTCGACGGCTCGAATTCCGTCGTGATCAGCCGGCCGCCGCCATTGTCGCGCAGCGCCGCGGCGAGATAGAGCGTCGAGATGCCGAACGAGGTGCCGAATTCGACGATGATGCGTGCGCCGGTGCTGCGCGCTAACATGTAGAGCAGCGTGCCGGTCTCCGGCGAGACCGCGAGCCAAAGATCCTTCAGGCTGCCGTAGAATTCTCGATACTCGATCTTGCTGTGGAGCAGGCGCGTCCGTTCCTCGCGCGAGTACCGTGCGATCGCCGGGCTGGTCGCCGCGTCGGCTTCCTTGAACAGGCGGGCGAGGAGCGGTGCCAAAGGGGTTGCGGTCAAGGTGGTCATGGCTGTCTCCGGCGGGGTTCTTGTGTCGCTTCAAAAATACGAATAATCCTTCAGGTTTCCAATTCGCATTTCGGCGCGCGACCATGATCCAACGCTCAAGCCCTTCAATTTCCACCCGAAAACAGCCAAAACAGGCGCGCGCCACGGAACTGGTCGCGGCGATTCTGCAGGCGGCTACTCAGGTTTTGGCTGTTGAAGGCGCCCAGCGTTTTACCACCACGCGCGTCGCCGAAAGGGCGGGCGTCAGCGTCGGCTCGCTCTACCAATATTTCCCGAACAAGGCGGCGCTGCTGTTCAGGCTGCAGAGCGACGAGTGGCGCCAGACGACAGAGCTTTTGTGTGGCGTTCTCGAAAACGCCGAATTATCGCCCATCGAACGGATAAGGACGCTGGTTCATGCCTTCATCCGCTCCGAATGCGAGGAGGCGGCGGTGCGCGGCGCCCTGAACGACGCCGCGCCGCTCTATCGGGATGCGCCGGAGGCTGAGGAGGCGAGGGCGGCGGCGAGCCGGACTGTCGAGACCTTCATGCGCGAGACGCTTCCTGACGCGCCGGATACCGGCCGCGCTCTGGCCGGCGACCTGATCATCAAGACGCTGAGCGCCGTGGGAGCGGATTTCTCGGAACGGGAGCGAACGGCCGATGAGATCGAAGCCTATTCCGATGCGCTCGCCGACATGTTCTGCGCCTACCTCCGAAGCCTCGGGCATCGCGGCTGATAGCAGCGCTTTGTCTCTATTCGGCGGCCGGCGCCAGTGGCCTGACGCGCGCCATCATCGAGCGCAGCACTGCCGGCTTCAGCGGCTTGTTGACGACCGGAATGTCGAGCCGGCCGGCGGCCGCGCGCACCTCGCTGGAGCGGTCGGCGGTGACCAGCACGCAGGGCAGGTCCTGTCCGTAGGCGGCGCGCAGCGTGGCGACCGCATCAAGCCCGGTGCCGCCGTCGAGATGATAGTCTGCCAGCACGAGGTCCGGCTTCGGCGCGCCGGGCTCCAGGAGAACGCCTGATCCCGAAGCCGTCTCGACGCGGCATCCCCAGCCTTCGAGCAGCAGCCGCATGCCGTCGAGGATGCGCGCGTCATTGTCGATGCACAGCACATTGAGCCCGGCAAGCGTCGAGGCGGAGCGGGTCGGCGCCTTGCCGGCCTCGCGCGGCGGCGCGGCGACCTCCGCGACCGGCAGGATCACGGAAAAGCGCGTGCCCTTGCCGGGGTTGGAGTAGATGCGGATCTCGAGCCTCAGCACCCTGGCGATGCGGTCGACGATCGAAAGGCCAAGGCCGAGCCCCTCGGCCTCGCGTACGCCCTCGTCGAGGCGCGTGAACTCGTGGAAGACCGTGCTGAGCTTGTCGCCGGCAATGCCGATGCCGGTGTCGATCACCTGGATCTCGGCCAGCTCGCCGCGTCGCCGAACCCCAACCAGGATGCGGCCCTGGCGCGTGTATTTGATGGCGTTGGAAACGAGGTTCTGGATCAGCCGGCGCAACAGGTTCCGGTCGGTCATGACGCCGAGCGAGGATGGAATAATCGTGAGTTCGAGCTTCTTTTCAGCGGCAAGCGGACGAAAATCGTTGCCGATCTGACCGAGCAGTCCGCCCAGGTTGAAAGCGGTATCGTCCGGCTTCATCGCGCCGGCATCGAGCCGCGAGATGTCGAGCACCGCGCCGAGGATGGTCTCGACCGATTCCAGCGAGGATTCGATGTTGACGGCGGCCTTCCCGGCCGGTCCCTTGCCTGCCTTCTCGATCAGCGACGAGCAATAGAGGCGGGCGGCGTTGAGCGGCTGCAGGATGTCGTGGCCGGCGGCGGCGAGGAAGCGCGTCTTGCCGAGGTTGGCTTCCTCGGCCAGCATCTGCGCCTGCGCCAGTTCCTCGTTGACGCGGGTGAGTTCGACGGTGCGGGTCTTGACCCGTTGCTCCAGCGATTCATTGGCCCGCTTCAGCGCCAGGTCCTGCTCGACGCGGCCGGAAATGTCGGCATAGGTGGCGACGATGCCGCCGTCGGGCATCGGGTTGGAGCGCAGCTCCAGGATGCGGCCGCTGGTCTTCAGCTCCATCTGCCACGGGCCGGCGAAACTGGTCAGCCGGTTGAGCATCGTCACGCGTTGGTCGGACGGAATATCGCCGCGCTCGGCGAGATGGCGAAGGATCCGGTCGAGCGAGACGCCGACCTGGCCCATCTCGTCCGGCAGGTCGAACAGCAACCGGTATTGCCGGTTCCAGCAGATCAGCCGGAAATCGCGATCGAAGACGGTGATGCCTTGCTCCATCTGGTCGAGCGCGATCTGCAGCAGGTCGCGATTGTGCTGCAGCGCCTCGGTGGCGTCGTCCAGCAGCTTGAAGGCATCCTTGGAATCGCGATCGTTGCGGCGAAAGAGCAGCGACAGGATCAGCCGCGCCGAGGACGAGCCGACGGCGCTCGCCAGCAATTGCTCAGAGAAGCGGATGACATCCATGCTGGCCTGTTCGGTGCCGTGCAGGGAGACTTTCGCGTCCCTCTCGAAGGATTGGAACGAGCGCTCCGTGCGCTCGACGCCGAGATAGCGTGAAATCGTATCCTTCAGGTCGTTGACGGTGACGGCGGTGCGGAAGCGGCGCAGGCTAGGCATCGGGCCGGCCTCGCGCGGCACGAAGATTGCCGCCTGGATGCGCTCCAGCGGCACGGACGCGCGGGAGAGGGAGCCGAGGACGAAAAACAGCGTGTTGACCGAGAGGCTCCACAGCACGCCATGGTTCAGCGGCTCGCCGACGGTGCCGAACAGCGCCTGCGGCCTCAGCGCCTCGAAACCGAACAGGCCGTGGACGACGATATCGGATTCGGGGCCGAGTGAAGGCAGGAGCAGCGTGTAACCCCAGACGGCGATGCCGGCGACCATGCCGAGGGCTGCGCCCCGGCCGTTGGCGCGGCGCCAGATCAGCCCGCCGACCAGCGCCGGCGCGAATTGGGCAATCGCGGCAAACGACATCAGGCCGATCGATGACAGCCGCGCGCTATTGGTGCTCTCGCGATAATAGAGGAAGGCTATGAACAGCATGATGAAGATCGAGGCGCGGCGCACATTGAGGATCAGCGTCGACCAGTCCTCGTTCTCCGAAGAACTCGTCTTGAGCACGCGGCGCACGAACAGCGGGATGACGAGATCGTTGGAGATCATGATCGACAGCGCGACGCTCTCGACGATCACCATCGCGGTCGCCGCCGACAGGCCGCCGATGAAGGCGGCCATGGCCAGCAGATCATGCCCGCTGAGCAGCGGCAGCGACAAGACATAGAGGTCGCTGCTGGTCTTGTCGCCGACCAGCGACAGGCCGGCAAAGGCGATCGGCAGCACGAAGAGGTTGATGGCCACGAGATAGAGCGGGAACACCCAGGTCGCGGTGCGCAGCTCCGCCTCGCTGCGGTTCTCGACGATGGTGACGTAAAACTGCCGCGGCAGCATCAGCACGGCAAATCCGCTCAAGCCGGTCAGCACCAGCCAGGTGGCCAAAGAGGTGCTGTAGCTCATCGCCTGGCGCACCTGGCTGTTTCCGGCAAGCCTGGCGAACATGTCGCCGGGCCCGCCGAAGATCAGGAACATCACCATCAGGCCGATGGCGAGAAAGGCGGCGAGCTTGACCACGGTCTCGACCGCGACAGCCAGAACCAACCCGTCCTGATGTTCCGTGGCGTCGGCATGGCGTGTGCCGAACAGCACCGCGAACAGCGCCAGCAACATCGCCACCACCAGCGAGATATCGCTGACGAACGGATCGAAAGAGGGCGGCGAGCCCGTATAGTGCTCGACCATCAGGCTGACGGAACCCGAGATCGCCTTGAGCTGCAGCGCGATATAGGGCACCGCGCCGATGGTTGCGATCAACGTCGCGATCGCCGCGACGGTGAAGCTCTTGCCGTAGCGGGCGCCGAGGAAGTCCGCGATCGAGGTGATCTTCTCGCTTTTGGCCAGCCTGATCATGCGATTGAGCAGCGGGAAGCCGAACACGAAGACCAGCACCGGACCGGTATAGATGCCGAGGAATTCGAGGCCGCGCTCGGAGGAAAGGCCGACCGAGCCGAAGAAAGTCCAGGAAGTGCAGTAGATGGCGAGGCTGAGCGCGTAGATGAAAGGCCGCGCCCGGCCGAGCCCGGCTGCCACCGAGCGCCGGTCGCCGACGCTGGCGATGGCGAAAAGCAGCGTCACATAGGCGATCGCGATGATGACGACGAACCAGCCTTGCACGGTCCGCACTTCCTCCCTGGCCGGTTTCCTCATCCGGTCGTTAAGACGCAACCACAGCTTGGAGCCCAAGTCCATCGCGGCTTTTGGCGCATATGCGGCTGGCGAGGCAGGTAAGCACAAACCGGTGTCTTCGCGCTTTTTCCGGTTTTTCAACCGGGGGTTTTTGTTATTGTGGCTTCGGATCGGTGCCGGAGAGCCGGGGCGGCAGCACGGCCGGTCATGGCAAGGAGGGCCGAATGCTGAAAGAATTCCAGGAATTCATTTCCAAGGGCAATGTGATGGACTTGGCCGTCGGCGTCATCATCGGCGCCGCTTTCGGCAAGATCGTCGACTCGCTCGTCAACGACATCATCATGCCGATCGTCGGCGCGATTTTCGGCGGGCTGGACTTCAACAACTACTTCTTCGGGTTGTCATCGAACGTCCATTCGGCCACGCTGGCCGATGCCAAGAAAGAAGGCGCCGTCTTCGCCTATGGCAGCTTCATCACCGTCGTGCTGAACTTCCTGATTCTTGCCTTCATCATCTTCCTGATGGTCAAGGCGGTGAACAATCTGCGCAGACGGCTGGAGCGCGAGAAGCCGGCTGCTGCCGCGGCACCGCCGCCCGCCGACGTACAGTTGCTGACCGAAATCCGCGACCTGCTGGCGAAAAGATAACTCCTCAACGGGCGCCCTGGACCAAAACCCCGGCCGCTTTCGGCCGGGGTTTTCTGTTTGCGGCCGTCGTAAAAGAGGCTAGCAGTCGCGAAAAACCGGACGGATTCTTATGACCCTGATCCAGACCTTGCGCGCGGAAGCCCGCGCCGCGCCCGAAAGCGGCATTGTCGCCGTCGTCAATCATGGCCGCCTGCGCGAAGGGCTGATCCCGCTCTGGGCCGGCGAGGGCGATCTGCCGACGCCTTCCTTCATCAGCGATGCCGCCGCCAAGGGGCTGGCCGATGGCGAGACGTTCTACACCTGGCAGAAAGGCATTCCCGAGCTCAGGCAGGCGCTCGCCCGCTACTACGCCAGGCATTTTGGCAAGACCTTCGCCGAGGAGGAGTTCATCGTCACCGGATCCGGCATGCACGCCATCCAACTGGCCATCGATGCTATGGCCGGCAGCGGTGACGAGGTGATCTATCTCTCGCCGGCCTGGCCGAATTTCGCCGCGGCCGCCGGCGTGGCGGGCGCCGTTCCGGTGCCGGTCACCCTCGACCAGTCCGGCAATGGCTGGTCCTGCGATGTCGACAAGATCGCCTCCGCGATCACGCCGCGCACGAAGCTGTTGTTCATCAACACGCCGTCCAACCCGACCGGCTGGACCGCCGACAGGCAGACGCTGCAGGCAATCCTCGATCTCGCCCGCCAAGAAGGCCTGTGGATCATCGCCGACGAGATCTATTCGCTGTTCCACTACGGCCATGGCCGCGCGCCGTCCTTCCTCGACGTCGCCACGGCCGACGACCGTATCCTGTTCGTCAACAGTTTCTCCAAGAACTGGGCGATGACCGGTTGGCGTGTCGGCTGGATCAAGACCCATCCAGCCTTGCAGCAGGTGTTCGAAAACCTGATCCAGTACTCGACCTCCGGCGTCGCCCAGTTCATGCAGCGCGGCGCGGTTGCTGCCCTCGACGAGGGCGACGGCTTCATCACCGAACAAGTGGAGCGTGCACGCGCCGCTCGCGACCTCGTCTGCGCCATACTCGGCGCGACCGGCAAGGCGCGTTTCACCGTGCCGCAGGGCGCGTTCTATCTGTTCTTCAGGGTCGACGGCATCACCGATTCCCGAGCCGCCGCCTTCGATATCGTCGACAATGCCAATGTCGGCCTGGCGCCTGGCACCGCCTTCGGCCCCGGCGGCGAGGCTTTTCTCAGGCTATGCTTCCACCGCCGCCTCGATCAGCTCGAGGAAGCGGCGCATCGCCTGGCGAGGTGGATGAAGACGGTGTGAGAAAGGCGGCTTCAGCCGCCTGACTTCGGCACCAGCAGCGGAATGATCCGGTCGCTCTTGGCGACGGCGGGACGGCCGGAGCCGGCATAGGGAATGCCCAGCGCATCCCAGGTCTCGACCAGCGCATCCTGCAA